>JAOZMQ010000418.1 GCA_029934195.1 Candidatus Cloacimonadota bacterium
TCCCAATTAATCTTTCTTCATGAACTTCTGTTCTTCATGGTTAAAAAATTCCTTTTCATTCAGATACTATTTACAGAATTAGCGAAAAAAGAAAACTATGAGGTCAGGTGTTCTGATCTTATAGAAAATTCGTAATCTTTCAATTTCTTTTTCTCTGAATTCCAAATCAATTGACATAAAAAGGACAAATTAAGAATTGGAAAAGATGAAAGTTGATAAGGTCAAATGAATAGGCACTTCAAATAGATTTTACAACAATACACTTTTACAAAAGGAGTTTAAGAAAAAATGAAACAGGAATTAATTCGGAATTTCTCGATAATTGCACATATAGATCACGGAAAATCCACATTAGCAGATAGGATGCTTGAAATCACCAAAGTTATTGATGTTAATGCTAAAACTGCACAGGTTTTAGATGATATGGAGCTTGAACAAGAGAAAGGAATAACGATAAAATCTCATGCTGTGCGAATGAAATACAATTATAAAGGTGAAACCTATCATTTGAATCTTATAGATACTCCTGGACATGTTGATTTTTCATACGAAGTTTCAAGAAGTCTTGCTTCTTGTGAGGGAGCTTTACTTTTGGTTGATGCCTCTCAAGGAATTGAAGCCCAAACAATGAGCAATATGTATATGGCAATGGAAAACGATTTAGAAATCATTCCTGTTATAAACAAAATTGATTTAAAAAATGCAGACATTGAAAGTTCTGAACATGAGATTGAAGAAACTATTGGCCTTGATAAAGAATCAATTTATAAAATTAGTGCTAAAAACGGTATTGGTATTGAAGAATTGTTAAAAGGTGTGATCGACACTATTCCAGCACCATCCGGTGATATTAATGCTTCCCCAAAAGCTCTCATATTTGATTCATATTATGACAAATATCGAGGTGTAATAATTTTAATCAGAATGTACGATGGTATTTTACAAAAAAATGATAAAATTAAATTGATGTCCACAGATAAAGAATATGACATTGAAGAAATAGGTCATCTTGGAATAAAATTAGAACCGTATAAACAACTTACCGCTGGAGAAGTTGGTTACATTATAGCTGGAATAAAAGAAGTATCCAATGCCAGAGTTGGTGACACAATTACTTTTGCAAAAAATGGTTGCCAAATACCTTTAGAAGGATTTGAAGAAGTTAAACCAATGATTTTTAGTGGTATCTTTCCTTTAAATGGAGAAGATTATGTAAATCTTCGAGATGGAATTGAAAAATTGAAACTCAATGATTCTGCATTAATCTTTGAACCGGAAAGTTCTGTGGCACTTGGATTTGGTTTTCGCTGTGGATTTCTTGGAATGTTACATTTAGAAATAATCAAAGAAAGATTCTATCGGGAATTCAATGTTCCAATAATTACAACAACCCCAAGCGTTAGATTCAAAATTAATCTTAAAACCGGGAAAAGCATCATAATTTATAATCCGGTTGATTTCCCTGATCCTATTTACATTGATACTATTGAAGAGCCTTTCATGAATGTTGAAATTATTGTCCCTTCTGAATTTGTTGGTAATATTATGAAATTAGCACAGGAAAGAAGAGGTATTCAAAAAGACCTTCAATACATTGATGAAAAAAGAGTTGCAATTCACTATGAAATGCCACTTATTGAGATAATTTTTGATTTTTATGATAAATTAAAATCCTTGAGTCGTGGTTACGCATCTCTTGATTATTCTTTTAATGAAAATAGAATTTCTGACATTGTGAAAGTTGATATTCTTATAAATGGAGAAAAGGTTGATGCAATGTCTTTTCTATGCCATGCTGACAAAGCTTACAATTGGGGGAAAAGTGTTGCCGAAACTTTAAAGGAAGTTATTCCGCGTCATCTTTTCAAAGTTGCCCTTCAAGCAAGTATCGGAGCCAAAATAATCGCCAGAACGACAATAAATGCTTTAAGAAAAAATGTAACAGCAAAATGTTATGGTGGGGATATCACAAGAAAGAAAAAATTGCTTGAAAAACAGAAAGAAGGTAAGAAAAAAATGCGTGAAATTGGCTCAGTAAATGTTCCTCAAGAAGCATTTCTCGCTGTTCTTAAAGCTGACAAATCTTAGGGGATTTTTATGATAGAATTGAAAACTAAAATAATAGAATTATACGATTCCGCAAAATCAGACTTTTCATCTGATGATATAAATTGTTTTGAAGAATTTAAAAAAATTCTAAACACCGGAAAAGTTAGAGCTGCTGAATTTATTAACGAAAAGTGGGTCACTAATGAATGGGTAAAGAAAGGAATTTTGCTTGGTTTTCGTATGGGAATTATTGTAGAATTTTCTTATACTGATAAAAAAGTGTTCTACGACAAACATACTTATCCTGAAAAAACATTTTCTATAGATGATAATCTTCGTTTAGTTCCAGGAGGCTCATCGGTACGAGATGGAGTATTTATTGCTTCTTCTGTTACAATGATGCCTCCAATGTATATTAATGTAGGAGCTTATATTGATGAAGGCTCAATGATAGATTCCCATGCACTTGTTGGTAGTTGTGCTCAAGTTGGAAAAAATGTTCATCTCAGTGCCGGAGCAATTCTCGGTGGAGTTTTAGAACCAATTGGTGCAAATCCGGTCATTATCGAAAATAATGTTTTTGTCGGTGGAAATGCCGGTATCTTTGAAGGTGTTATTGTAAAACAAAAAGCAATTATTGCAGCCGGCGTAATTATTACTGCCGGAACACCGGTTTATGATGCAGTAAATAAATGCTTTTTAAAAAAGGATAAAAGAAATCCAGTTGAAATTCCAGAGAGAGCTGTTGTTGTTTCAGGTTCAAGAAAACTTGAATCTAATCCAAATTTTTCTGTTTATTGCCCAATTATAATCAAATATCGAGATAATAGTAGTGATAACTCCGTCTCACTCGAAATGGATTTAAGAATCTTTGATAAATGATAATTGTATTTTAAGATACAAAAAAAATGAAGATTCTTGTGATTGGAGGGTGTGCTACAAATACATGGATACATTTGTTAGCGGAACTTAGTTTAACATAGAATTTTAGCTGTTAATAAATGAGATTAAATT
>JAOZMQ010000419.1 GCA_029934195.1 Candidatus Cloacimonadota bacterium
ACAAAAAAAAGAAAATTCAGAAAAAGTTAGATTGTTAATATTTTTTATGGAGAATTAGTATGATTAAACTTGAAAAAGTAAATGTAGGATACAAAAATAGAAAAGTGATAAAAGATTTTTCATTAAACTTTAAAAAAGGAGAATTCTGTTCTTTAATTGGACCAAATGGTGCTGGTAAGTCAACTCTATTGAAAGCAATAGCCGGATTTAAAGAAATTTCATCAGGTACTATCAGTATCAATAACACTAACATTTCAACACTTACCAAAAAGACATTATCTACATTGATATCCATAATTCCACAAGAAGTCATTTTGCAATTTGATTATACTATCCAAGATATTGTTTCTATGGGAAGATTTCCATATCTTAAATACTTACACAATTATTCTAAAAATGATCTACAAATAATTGAAAAAACACTCATTAAAATGGAATTATTTGACAAAAGGAAAAAATTGTTTTCTCAACTAAGCGGTGGGGAAAAACAAAGAGTTTCGCTCGCGAGAGTTCTGGTTCAAGACACAGATGCTATTCTTCTTGATGAAAGTTTTGCAAACTTAGATATAAATCATCAAATTGAAATTATGCAGATACTATCGGACATTAATGCTGAAAATGGGAAATTAATCATTTTGATTTCCCATAATATAAATCTTGCTTCTGATTATTGTAGTCGAATTATTATGATAAAAGAAGGGCAACTAATTGCTGATGGAATACCACAAAATACAATTAACAAAAAAAGTATCTCTGAGCTTTATGGCAATGCAGTTATAGTAAAACCAAATCCGGTTACTCAACAACCAAACATCTTCTATCCCGGAAAAAAATGAGATCACGAAGTGTTATAGTTTTTTCATTGTTAGTACTCATAAATTCTTTATTTGGCGTTCATATTACTGGAAAAATAATTTCTGAAAAAAATAAACCAATTCAAGATGTGATTGTAAATCATAATGGTAGAATTTCTCTTTCTAATAAAAATGGAATCTATACAATTGAAAACCCAAATTATCAAAAAAAAATCTTGTTTCACAAAATTGGTTATACTGACATAGAAGTTGAATTTTCTAAACTTAAGACTACTACAATCATGAATTTTGAAGCTATTGAATTAGAAGGATTATCAACAATTGGAAAACAATGGCAACCGACAATTTCTCCCGATACAGGTAAAAAAACTATCAAAATTAATAAGAATTCTACAAAATATATATCACTTCCACAAATTCTCAAAAATGAAGCAAATATAAATATTAAAGGAATTTCACTACCGGGGAGTAAGCAAACCATATCGATAACAGGTAATGAGACAAAACATTCTGTTATAATGCTTGATGGTATTAAGTTAAACTCTCAAGGAGAAGCTTTTGATTTATCCACAATCCCTGTAGAAATCATTGATAAAATTGAAATTCTTGATGGTTCCGGAAGTGCAATTGCCGGTTCCGGTTCTGTAGGCGGCATTATAAATATTGTTACAAAATCCCATAATGATTGTGAAAATTTACAACAAGATCGGATCAATTTATCTTCCTATTTTGGCTCGTACAATTATCAAAAAAATGTATTGGGATTTTTTAAAAAAAATAATCTGTTTAATATAAACTTAACTCTTTCAAAAGAGAATTCTTTAAATGATTTCTTGTTTAAAACAATTCAAGGAGATTTTCAAAAAAGGAAAAATAATTCTTATGACACTAAAGATTTGACTTTAATAACAAGTATTTCTTTCAAAAATATTTTCATTACTCACAAAAGTCTTTATACAAATTTCAATAGAGGTTTACCTGGTCCTATAAATTTAATTCAAATGTACGATCAGGCTAAACTTTATGGCACATTATTAAAAAATACTTTACAAATTCATTATGAAACATCAAAGAATATAAATGTTATTTCAAATCTCTATTCCTTTTATAATAGGATAAAATATTCAAATCTAAGATCAACAAACCAGATTTACAAATCAGAATCTATCAACAAAACTATTAGAAAAGGTGTTGATCTCAAAATTAACAAAAGGAATGATCTTTGTTTCTATGAAATTGGTATAGAAAAACTTATTGAAACTTTCTTTTATTCAAATATTCTTGCTCCTAAAAATTCTATTTCAGAAAAAGAATCAAAAAATCTTGCTCTTTTCGCTAACGGAACATACTTATTTCAAAATGACTTATTTAACACTGAATTTGAAACTAATTTACGCTACGATAAAATTAATTTGCCTAAAATTGAAAACGACAATGAATACTATAATTATCGAGTCGGTCTAAACTTAAAATACGAAAGCCGATACAATTTGATTTTAGGAGGGAATTTTGGAAGTGGGTTCTCGTCTCCTTCTTTTTATGATTTATTTTGGATTGGAGATAATCAGACTTCTGGAAATCCAGATTTAAAACCGGAGTTATCGAAAGGCGGGAAAATTTATGGGAAAATTAATACTGATAAATCAAAACTAAAATTTGAAAAAACTCTTAATAAAATTGAGAATAAAATTTTTTGGTATAAATCAGTGAATAATCTTTGGAAACCCGGTAATATTCGAGATTCTAAAATTGAAACATATCAATTAAATTTCCTTTCAAACTTCATAGAAAATTGGGAAATAGAATTTTTTTGGATGAGAACTTTTGCTTTTGATATTTCAAGTGAAAAAAAACAATTTGTTCCACATATTCCAACATCAAAAACTATTGTTTCCGTGAAATATATGTTAAAAAATGCTTCAGCAAAAATTTCTTATACAAGATTCGGAAAACAACGCGATAAACTTGATGATCATCCAAGAATTATAAAAGATTATGAATTAGTAGATTTTACCACAAATTATTCTTTAATATTTAAGAAATATCAGTTTCTTCTTTTTTTAAATCTCAATAATATCCTTAATGTAAGATATGAAAAAATTGAACAAACTCCTAATTCTACTTTTAACTGGAATAGTGGGATTTCTATCAAAATAAGTATTTAAATCAAGTTTCGCAGTATTTAAATTCTTGAAAAAGAACAACTAAAAAGTTCAGAAATATCTCTACATAATTTCT
>JAOZMQ010000420.1 GCA_029934195.1 Candidatus Cloacimonadota bacterium
GAAGAACAGAAGTTTATGAAGAAATATTAATTGGGAAATTATTTATTTCCCAGCTACTATTAATTTATTAAAAAAAAGCTATGTGATAAAAGCTTTATTGAAAAGCATAAACTGTCACGAAAAGCATTTAGCAGAAATCGAAATTCACCTTCAAAGTAACACTACTCTATGGGAAATTAAATCAGAAATAATTAGAAAGAAATATTGAGAGAACTCATGACTCTCAAGTATGTAAAACACCAGTAAATAATACATATAGACTAAAAACACTTAATTGTGGAGTTGTTTCCTAATCATCCATTTTTTATATTTTATTATGATACAACAAGTTAAGAATTATACGCCTACTTTTATGTCAAGACTTCTTCAAGGTAAATCCTTTTTGTTTTCGGCTTATACCTGTTAGAAAGATATTCTAAAGTTGTACTGAAAAAGCTTGACGTAGAAAAGAGCAAAAAAAGTATGAAATTTAATTCTGTAAGAAATTCTAATAAATGTCGTTTATATTTATAATGAAAATATCCTTACAGTAAATGGAGATAATTTGATTACGATTATTGGTATTATAATAGCTCTTGGAATTCTTATTTTAGTTCATGAAAGTGGTCATTTTTTGGCTGCAAAAATGACCGGTGTAAAAGTAGAAAAATTTTCAATTGGCTTTGGTTCTCCGATTTTTAGCATCACAAGAGGAGAAACGGAATATTGCATTTCTGCTATTCCACTTGGTGGATTTGTAAAGATGAAAGGAGAAATTTCAAGTGAAAATAACGAGTTTGATGGCGATGAGTTTATGGCAAAAACTTGGTTGCAAAGAGTTTTTATTGCATTTAACGGACCTTTTTTCAATTTAATTCTGGCATTTATTTTATTCATTTTTTCATTTTTTGTAGGTCGAACTTATGAAGATCAGCTTCCTCTTGTTGGAAAAATAAATAATATTGGCATTACTCAAATCCAAAAAGGAGATGAAATTCTCGCAGTTGATGAAGTAGAAATTAGTAGTTGGAGTGAAATTTATAAAATTAGTTCTAAATCTAAAAACAATGAAATAAAATTAAAGCTATCAAGAAATAAGGAAATTCTTACAGTGAATATTCCGAATAATGATCCAACAATCTGGTATAAAGATATTTATGCTTTTGCTCCGGCAATTGTAGGCGATGTTATCTCTGGACTTCCGGCATATCAGGCTGGCTTGAAAATTGGTGATCGCATTCTCGCAATTAATGGGGTTGAAATAAATGATTGGTATGAAATGCGTGATTTAATTGTAAATAACCCCAAAAATGTTATCTCTATAAAAATTGAAAGAGATGGAAATGAATTCTCAAAAAATATAAAATTAGATGAAAATTTAATGTCAAATAATGAAAAAATTCTTGGAATAAATCAGAAGTTACCCATCAAATTAACTGAACATTATAACCTGATAGAATCTGTAAAATATGGAACAATGACAACAATTAATGCTGTTTCAATTTATTATATTTCGTTGTATAAATTATTGCTCAACCCATCATCTTTGAAAACCAGTGTTGCCAGTCCGGTAATGATTGTATCAATGTCGAAGCAAACAGCTGAAAAAGGATTAAGTGCAATACTGATGCTAATAGCTTCTATAAGTATTATGCTGATGATAATGAATCTTTTACCGATACCGGTTTTAGATGGTGGTCAAATATTTTTCTTTACTATTGAAGGAATATTCAAAAAACCAATCCCTTTTAAAATTCAAGGAATTATGCAACAAATTGGAATTATTCTCTTGTTGGGACTTTCAATATTTGCAATTTTTAACGATGTGAATAAGGTCGTAAACAGAACAAAATCAATATCTGAACAAAACCAAATATCTGCTCCTATAAAGCAATCAATTGAGAATCCACAAGAAAAGAGTGATGAATAAGGAGATTAATATTTTTAAATATACATTAGAAGCAAAAAGTGGAAATGCAAGAGCAGGAAATTTTTCTACTCCACACGGAAATATCCAAACACCAATTTTTATGCCTGTTGGAACAATTGCTACCGTAAAGGCAATGAGTCCACAGGATTTAATTAATGTGCAAGCTCAAATAATTTTGGGCAATACTTATCACCTATATTTACGCCCGGGACACAAATTAATTGAAAAAGCCGGTGGATTACATAATTTTATGAATTGGGAAAAGCCGATACTTACAGACAGTGGTGGCTTTCAAGTTATGAGTTTAAGCGGTTTAAGGAAAATCACTCCGGAAGGCGTAAAATTTCAATCTCATATTGATGGAAGTTATCACTTGTTTACTCCGGAAAAAGTAATGGAAATTCAAAATTCAATTGGTGCAGATATTATAATGTCATTCGATGAATGTCCTCCACATCCGGCAACTAAAACTTATGTCGCTAATTCTTTACAACAAACTCTTGATTGGGCAAAACGAGGCAAAGATGCTCATAAATTAATTGAAAAACAAGCTCTTTTTGGAATTGTTCAAGGGGGAGTGTTTGAGGATTTGAGACAGGAAAGTGCTGAAAAATTAATGGAAATGGATTTTCCCGGATATTCTATTGGTGGACTTGCAGTTGGTGAAAGTAAAGATGATATGCACAGAATTACTAAATTTCTCGATCCCATTTTACCGGCAAATAAACCGCGTTATCTGATGGGAGTCGGTACACCGATGGATATTTTGAACAATATTGCAAACGGAGTTGACATGATGGATTGTGTTATGCCTACCAGAAATGCACGAAAAGGAACTGTCTTTACTCGTAACGGAAGATTAATAATAAAAGCTGCTCGCTATAAAGAAGATTTCTCGCCGATTGACTCTGAATGCAGTTGTTATACTTGTCGAAATTTTTCAAGAGCTTATGTCCGCCATTTATTCAGTGTAAACGAATTACTTGGAATGAGATTGGCTACAATTCACAGTTTATACTTTTATCTTGAATTAGTCGGAATGGCAAGAAAAGCAATTTTTGAGGACAGATTTGATAGATTTAGAAAAGAAATGTCTGCTAAACTTGGAGAGCCATACTTTGATTAAGATGTTTCTTCTGTAG
>JAOZMQ010000421.1:0-408 GCA_029934195.1 Candidatus Cloacimonadota bacterium
TGATTTAAGATTTTAGTTTGGTTTTTATTGTCGATAAAGAAATCAGAAAAAATAACTTTGCCTCTTTGTCCGTTTTCGTCAGCTTCTGATCCTTTACTACAACCAAAAAGAGATTTGACTGCTTCGTTCTTTTCTTCGGTTACAGTTTTTAAATCTTCAATTTCTTCAGCGAAATTTTCAACTAATTTATTGTAATGAAAAGCCACACGATGCGAAATAGCACCTTTAACAGACGTAGCCGGAATAAGAATTTTCTTTTTAGAAAAATTAGGATGATTTTCATTATCCCATTCAATAGTTTCTTCATAAACAGGAGTCATATCTACATCATCATCCCCAAATCCCGAACCAAAAGAATAGAAATCATCAGGGATAAGTTTAAGTTCATATTTAGTATAATTATCAAAA
>JAOZMQ010000421.1:418-3046 GCA_029934195.1 Candidatus Cloacimonadota bacterium
TCCTCGCCATTAAATTCAGCGATTAGAGAGGAAGATTTATTTAAGTATTTATCTAAATTAGAGCTTAAATCGAAAGTTTTTTGAACACAGGAAACAATTTTTAATTTCCCAAACCCTTTTCTTGTACCGCCACCAATTCTAAAAGAATCACAATTAAACAATTTCAATAATTGATCCCAATTTTTTTTATCAGTTTCATTACCGATAAGTTCTAACTCAAATTTAAATCTGGTTCCTTTATAAATAACCTGTTCATCAAACTTCCCATGATCAGCAGTAGTTCCTTTATGATTAATTTTACAATGTTGACGTGTAGGAAGTTCTTGAAATTTAGAATAAAAATCTTTGCCATCTTTGTCATCACAAACATTTTTTTGAAGACCTTCGATTACAATTCCATCTTTCCCAACAAAATGAGCATTAGAAACAATTAATCTTGAGCCGACTCCCTCATTTTTCTTTTCTTTTTGGTATCCGAAAATGTCATTTTCATCCGTTTGGTCATTTTCAGCAAAAGTGTGTCTCAAAACTCCGCAGAGCGAAGTCCCGGGAATCATAGGTAATCCATTAGCATCAGTCATAACAAGCGAATCAGTTAAAGCATCGCTTTCTCCGGACGAAATATTCAGTGGCGTATCAGTTTCAACAATTATTTGAGCAATATATCTTAAAGGATAATTAGTCATTTTTACCTCCATTTTTATCTTGAGAATTTATTTTAGCCATTTGCGAGCAAAGATTAACAAGAAACTTTCTTGCGAATTTCTCGTCAGTATTTTCTGCTACATTTTCTATAGCAGCCTTTAAATCTTTATATTTATTTCTCCATTTCTGTTCAGATTTTCCGTGCATAAGAAAACCACCTTTTATTCCTCTTTCATCTTTATCTTCACTAAATAATTCTTTCATCATTTTAGTATAATCAGTAATTCTTTGCGCGATTTCTCTTACTGCACTCCATTGACTACTGGTTATACTTTTAAATTTGTCTTTATTTTTTTTAACAAATTCATTAGTAGCAACAATAATTTTTTTCTTTTTCTCTTCTTCACTTTGTTTTTTGGATAGAAAATCAAGAATTATTTTATCAGACTCATCGTTTTCCACAATCGCCGTAATTTGTTGCTTGCAATCCGCATTTTTTGTCGATTGAGGCGGATTTTTAAGTTTAGCGTTTTCATCAGGAATGAGAAAATCCGGATTAATTAAAACTTTTCCAAACCCTTCATTTTTGAAAAGACCAAGTCCAGACTTAACTTTTCCAGCAAATTCAACTGGCGAAATATTTTCATTTTCAATAATGATAACCGATCCTTTATCAATGCAAACTCTATCAGCATCCCTTGTTTTTCTTTTATAGTTCCATGGAGCAAAAGATTTAGTTCTGATTTGAGATTTTTGCCAGTTGATATTATCATTTTCTAATTTTAAATCAGAAAAAGAAGGTTGAAAAGTCGGTTCGCCAAACTCATCCATAAAAATAGCACAGCTTTCAAAATAAATGATTAATTCATCAGAGTTATTAACTTTATAATCATTGTTATAATTATCTAACATTTCTATTTCTACTCTGCCATATTGAGCTGTTTTAGATCTACCGATATTGTGTTTTCCGACAATTTTATCAGTTATTTTATTAAGCAAATTTTCATCATCAGCTTCTATATAAAAGATCCATTTAGATCCTTTTTGTAAAGCGTCATATCCATACATTTGTTTTTCTTTAGAAGATCTTTTTTCACGATCATAAGCAGATTTTAAAGAATAAGAATGAGGGATAGTTGCAACTTTATCATCATCAAAATAACCTGATCTGATTTGTTTTAGTTGTTTTCCTTTTTTTGTAAATTCTTCATGTATTTTATCGGTAATTTTATGATGAATATAAATTTCATTTTTATCTTCATCTCCTTTTTCATAAAACCATGATGTCGGCATTTTTAGCGAACGTTTTTTATCAATAACAATATGAGCATCACCAAATCTTACTTTTCCGGAATGAAAGATGTCATAAGCTTTATCGCCAAATTCTTTGTAATTATTATTTTTTGCAACAATCCCAAGAAAATTTGCTCCCGGGATATAATCAAGAGATTTAAATTGTTCTTCAGTAGCCGTATTAGAATTAAGAACAATATCCGAAAGAAAAGTGCATTTTAAAAATTTAGTAATCATTATTTTTCCTCCTTATAAATAGAAATGTTACATCTTCCAAGCCCTCTGTTTCTGTTTGTGCCGAGTCTTTTAATAAATTTGATACATTTTTCCATTTGCGGAGAATATTCAGCGGGTAAATCAGAAATTTCAGCAAAAAGAACAAGCGGAACTGTAACCTCAATTTTTCTTAAAGAATGTTCTTCAGCAATTCCGTTATCATCAATTTTAGTAGAAGAGACTTTTCTGAAAAGTAGTTCTTTTTTTGAATTGTCTTTAAGTTGCTCTTTAATATTTTGGGTAAGTTCAGCATTAGAAAAATAGCAAATTCCTTTTTCAAAAACATCATCCTTTTTTTCAGATTGTTTTCCAAAGCATTTTTCGATAAATTCTTTGTTTTCGTTAGAAATAATTTCGGCAGCTTCTCTTAACAAACCTTTTATTGTTTTGCCGGGAATATAAGGCAGCCCGGAC
>JAOZMQ010000059.1:0-2387 GCA_029934195.1 Candidatus Cloacimonadota bacterium
CCTGTATTTAATTAAACTTAAAAAAATTGACTTTTTTTTACTGTCAAGTAGAAATTAATTAATTGAATATTCGTTAATTCAAGATGTCAATTTAATCATTGTTAAATTTAAAGTTAGAATATTTTTTTGTCACAATTGAAATAATTCCGAATTAATTTGACTTAAACTTGATATTTAGATTTATTATTTGTATTATTCCAAAATTTTAAATTAAAAGGATTAAACTATGAAAAAATATGTATTCTCAATTGATCAAGGAACAACTGGTTCGCGGGTATTTGTCTTTAATAAAAACGGTGAGATTCTTGCTTCAAGATACAAAGAGCATCAACAAATTTTTCCAGAAGAAGGTTGGGTAGAACACGATCCAGTTGAAATTCTCCAAAATTGTTATTTATTAATTAAAAGTATTCTAACAAAAACCAAAATTTCCATCAAAGAAATTGATTCTATTGGAATTACAAATCAACGAGAAACTTCTATTATATGGAACAAAAAAACAGGTATTCCTGTCTATAATGCTATTGTTTGGCAAGATACACGTACAGCTAAAATGTGTGAAAATATTATTAGTATGAATAAAAATGATCTCATCAAAGAGAAGACTGGTTTACCAATATCTCCATATTTTTCAGCAACTAAAATTAATTGGATACTAAAAAAAATAAGTATTACTAATAAAAGTGATTTATTATTCGGAACAATTGATACTTGGCTTCTTTGGAATTTAACAGGCGGAATTAATGGAGGAATTCACAAAACTGATGTGACAAATGCAAGTAGAACAATGTTAATGAATCTTGAAAAATTAGAGTGGGATGACGAATTATTAACACTATTTGATATTCCTCGGGAAATATTACCGGAAATTTCTCCATCTATTAATTCTGCTGGTTTCGGTTTAACATCATTAGATAGTCCTTTTGGATGTGAAATTCCAATTACCGGTATTCTTGGAGATCAACAAGCAGCTCTATTTGGACAAACATGTTTTGAAGTTGGCGATGCAAAATGCACTTATGGCACAGGTTGTTTTCTATTGATGAATATTGGAACGGAAATAAAAATTTCAACAAATGGCTTAATTACCACACCAGCCTACAAGATAAATAATGAAAAAACTATCTTTGCTTTAGAAGGATCTATTGCTGTTGCAGGCTCACTTGTCCAATGGTTTCGTGATAATTTTGAAATGATTTCTTCATCTGCTGAAATTGAAATAATGGCGAGAAAAGAAATTGATAACGGTGGAGTATATTTTGTACCGGCTTTTTCAGGGCTTTTTGCTCCACATTGGAATAGTTCTGCAAGAGGAATCATTATCGGATTAACTCACAAATCTAATAAAAATCATGTAGCAAGAGCAATTATTGAAGCAACCGCTTTTCAAGCAAATGACATATTGAAAACAATGGAGAAAGAATCAAAATTAATCTTTCACTCTCTGAAAGTTGATGGAGGAATGACTTCAAATAATTTACTAATGCAGTTTCAAGCTGATTTATCAGAAATGGAAATTATCCGTCCTGAAATTCAAGAAACAACTGCTCTTGGTGCTGCTTTTGCTGCTGGAATAGCTACTGGATTTTGGGAAAAAGATGCTACTCTAAAACATCTTAATAAACAAAGTAAAAGGTGGCATCCACTTCTCAATCCAACAAAAAGAGCAAAATTAATAAAAAAATGGAACCTTGCTGTAGAAAAATCCAAAAATTGGTTAGAGGATGATTAGTAGAATAAATTTATTTGGCAACAGGAACTTTATTCTTTATCCATATCTGCTGAACTCATAATTCTCAAGATTTGATTTTTATGGGAATACAAGCCATCTTGCTTGCCTCTTTACCTGCTTTATACCTGTTAGGATTTCCCCTTTTCGTTCAGATAATATTTAATTGAAAGTGCTTTTTTAAAATTCGGACAGCATTTGTAGCAGCTCCAACTCGAACGTTATTTGCAACATTCCACAAATTAAGAGAATAATTATCCGCCCCATATCGTAATCTACACACATGACTCATATTGGAATTTTCAATTTCAATTGGTGTAATATAATCTTCGAGGTGAAAAACTACAGATTCTGATTTTTGCAAAACTTCAATTGATTCTTGAAGATTCACTTCTTTATTGAATTCCACATAAATCGATTCAGAATGTCCATAGAAAACGGGAACACGTACTGTTGTTGCTACCACATCAATAGCCTCATTTTTCAATATTTTTTTGGTTTCAAAATCCATTTTTATTTCTTCATCAGAATATCCATTATGATGAAAATCTCCAATTTGTGGAACAACATTTCTATAAATCTGTTTCTTAAAATACTTATCAGAAATTTCATTTTTTTGTTCATTTATTAAAGATTGAATTCCTCTATTCCCTGCTCC
>JAOZMQ010000059.1:2397-11272 GCA_029934195.1 Candidatus Cloacimonadota bacterium
TGCTCCTGATACTGCTTGATAAGTACTTACAATTATTTTTTTAATCTCGTATTTTTTATGTAAATTTGCTAACGCCAATAACATTTGAATTGTTGAACAATTTGGATTAGCAATTATTCCTCGATATTTTGTTAATAACTCCGAATTAATTTCAGGAATAACTAATGGAATTCTTTTATCCTGCCGGAATGCAGATGAATTATCAATAATAATGTTTCCAGCTTTTGTAGCAATGGTTGCATATTTCCGTGAAATAGTTGAACCTGCGGAAAACAGAATATAATCATATTTTTCTTGCATACTTTCTTCTGTCAATTCTTTGACTGTTATTTCCTGATCGTAAAATTTTATTTTTTCTCCGGCTGATCTTTGAGAAGAAAATAATGTTAATTCTTCAATATAAATTTTTTCTTCCTGTAGAACTTTAATCATCATTAACCCAACTTCACCGGTTGCTCCAACTATTCCAATCTTCATAAGTACCTCATTTAATTTTGTAGTACAAAAATAAAACCCTATTTTTTGTCAATTTATCATTCTGCTTGACAGCCAAATTCACAAAATTTTCTTTGATTTTGCTTGGAAGGTAATGGAGCCCCCGTAGCTCAGATGGATAGAGCAGTTCCCTCCTAAGGAAAAGGTCGGACGTTCGAATCGTCTCGGGGGTGCCATTTTTTTTGTCTCTACTCTGTTGCTTAGTTCTCTTTTTTCTTTACCCAACACTAACGCAGTGGACTTCATAGATGTCGCTTCTATGAAGCTGAAAAACAAATAATATCCCAATTAATCTTTTCTTCATGATCTTCAGTCCATCATGGTTAAAAAATCCTTTTCGTTCAGATAATATTTAGATTTTAAGCGATCAATTATTCCTGGAAAACAGTAAATCGGATAATGACAAGCCACACATATTCTACAATTGTAATGCAGTATAAAAATGGGAAAACTCTTGTATAAGAAAGGTAGAAGAACCGGAAAACGGTCACAAAGAAATCTACGAGAAATTAGATCTTTCCGGAAATAAATTACCTGTTTCAAAAATCATTTTTTAAAGGTTGCGATTTCCCGAGTAGTATCTAAAATCCTTGAAACCAGCTTATAGAAGCACGTCTTTGCAATTTGCCGAAATACGAGGGATCTTTCGTAGAACAACTTGCCAAGTTGTTAAAGAAATGAATTTACGTGAAAAGCCTGTGAAAGGTTGTGGTTTAATTCATCTCACCAATAGAGAATTTTAAAAATAACCGCATACTCTCACAAACTTACACATAATTAAGTGTTTTAGTCCAGACGTATTATTTCCTGATATTTTACATAGAAAAGATTGGTATTTTATCTATTGAGATAAAATACTTCCTTTGATTAATGAATCCAAATTTGAGCACTTATTTTACATAAAAGATTCATATTGAGAAATACTCAACAAATATTATTGACACAAAATTTACAAACTGACTTTTATCTTTTTTGAAATAGAACATAACTATTTCGTTAATAGATTAAAGTTAAAAAATATTGATAAAGTTGATTGTAACAAAGAATGATGAATTTATATTAAGCTCATTTCACTTTAGAAGAAGTTACTTATCATCAGTCAAAAAAGGCAATAAAATGAGAATATTAGAAAAAGTAATAAATAGAGTGAAAACAACTCAAAATTCAATAATACTTATTAGATATATTATGTTAGCAATAATATTGGTTCTTCTGATTTTTGATTTGTTCTTTGGAATTTACAATTTTACAAATTTACAACCTACTATTTATTTTCTTATTGGAATAACATTCAGAATTGCGATTGCTTTATTTGTGATTTATCTATCATTACAGGCAAATTCCGTTTTATTAAATAAAAACAAAGCAGCAAAATTCCTTGACCAATATAATAATGATAAAGCTGATACGTTCCAAAATGCTATTGAACTTATGGAAGATGATAAAAATAATTCCGATTTTTTGACTTTGATATTTCAAAAAGCTGATAGAAAAGCAGAGGAACAAATTTACAAACCAGTAAACAAATCAATTATTACTCTTTTACCAGTATTTTTCTTAATTGTACTTGGCTCAATAACTAGACGCTTGATTTCTTTGCCTTAAACAGTTTACCAAAAACATCGCATAAAGAATTTATAGAAGTATTACCAAAAAATATTTCAATATTGAAAAACAATGATTTAGAAATTTCAGTTCAGAATCCGGAAGAAATTGAGCATCGTCTATTTTATCGCTTAGAAGAAAATTGGAGAGAGATTAAGTTAATTAATTATAAAAAAATATTCAGGAATCTTGACTTTTCATTCAATTATTTTATTGAAACTGATTATGCAAGATCTGATACATTTGCAGTAGAAATATTTGAGATCCCATCGATTCGGAAAACATCTTTAAAATATATTTTCCCTAAATACACAAAATTAAAATCAGAGTTTATTAATGACTCAAATGGTTCGATAAAAGCTCTAAAACACACTTTTGTTGTTATGAATATTGAAGCAAACAATACTTTAACTGAAGCTAAAATTTTATTCTCAGATGGAAGAGTAATAAATATGGATCGAATCGGAAAATCTAAATTTGAGATAAAATTTAAGCTTGAAAAATCAGGAAATTATAGTATTCAACTCACAGATTTTCTTGGGAATACATCGGAAAAAATTAACAAACAAATTATAGTTCTTTCTGATGAAAAACCTGAAATTAAAATTATTTATCCAGCAAAAGATACAGTTCTAACTCAAAATTATCTATTCCCCTTAAAATTCTTTGCTAATGATGATTTCGGATTAAAAAATCTTCAATTGAATTATTTTCTCAACGGTGGAGAAGCAACAAAAAAAATGCTAAAAACAAAAATAACTTCGACCAATTTTGATTTCGAGTATATTTTTGATCTAAATAATTTTAACCTCATTCCGGGTGATAAATTAACATATTGGGCTGAAATATCTGATAATTCACCGGAATTACAAACTTCTTTTAGCAATAGATACATTTTAAGACTTCCATCAATTGAAGAAATTTATCAGGAATTAGAAAATCAGGGGAAAGAACAAGAAGAAGTTTTAAAAGAGAACCTTGAAAAATCAAAAGAGTTAAATAAAACATTTGAAGATAAAAGACGTGAAATGATGAAAAAAGAAGAATTTGATTGGGACGATAAAAAAGATCTTGAAAAAATTTTAGAAAATCAAAAAGAGCTCAATCAAGAAATTGAGAAAATGGCAGAAGATTATAAAGAACTTGTAGAAAAATTTAGCGAGAATAATGCCCTTTCTGATGAGACTTTGGAAAAAATGGAAAAGATAAAAGAGCTAATGGAAGAAATTTCTAACGACCAACTTCAAGAAGCTATGGAAAAAATGCAGGAACAAATGGAAAAAATGGATGAAAAATCCTTGAAAAAAGCAATGGAAGAATTTAAATTTTCTATGGAAGATTATCAGGAGAAATTAGAACAAACAATTGATTTATTAGAATCAATAAAAAAAGAACAAAATATGCAGAAAGCACTTGAAATTGCTCAAGAAATGCAAGAAATGCAAGAAGATTTGAATGAAAAATCTTCTTCTGAAAATGCAGATAGTGAAAAATTAGCTAAAGAACAAGATAAAATCTCCGAGAAACTTTCTGCTCTTGAAAAACAATTAGAAAAAACGGATGAAATGCTCGACCCTTCGAAAGACTCTGATGTAAAAGAAAAAATGGATGAACTCCAAGAACAAATGGAAAAAGATGATCTTGATTCTGACCTTTCTGAAAGCTCTGAAAAAATGAAAAATGACCAAATGAAACAGGCACAAAAAAGTCAGAAATCAGCATCAAAAAAAATGAGTAAGATGACACAAAAACTTCAAGAGATGCAAAAAATGATGTCTGCCGGTTCTTCTATGGATATCGGAAATGCTATTCAAGATGCGATGAAACGACTAATGTATCTTTCTGGATTGCAAAAAAAATCAGCAGAGCAATATGTAAATGATCCTTTTTTAATTCTGACCGATCAATTCGCTGTTTTTGAAGGAATGGATTTAACTTTGTCAAAACTATACAGTACTCCAATGGTCGTTCTCGCCCTCCATCCAAAATTCATTTATGATTCTAATTTCACAAAAAAATCTTTTCAAAAAATGTTTGATTATATTAATGATGCTAAAAAACAGAAAGTAAAAAATTATCTTAAAGATATAAAAAAAGGATTGAATTTGATGATTTACGACCTTATTCAATCTGCTTCAAATATGAATAATAGTAGTGGTTCAGGTGGTGGAATGCAAAGTATGATGCAACAAATGCAAGAAATGGGTGAGCAACAAATGGCAATGAACATGCTAACTCAACAAATGATGCAACAAATGGGGCAAAATGGGAAAATTAGTAATGAAATGAGACAACAAATGCAAGAAATGGCTGGCAATGAAGCAAGAATGGCTGAAAATCTAAAACGAATGCTTCAAAATCATCCGGATGCACAAAAAAATTCTTCCGCTCTCAATAAGATTATTGAAGAACTCGATGAAATTTCCAGATTACTTCGCTCAAATAGAATGGATAGAAATCTATTGGATAGACAAGAAAGAATTTTATCAAGACTTTTAGATGCCCAAAAATCTATCCATAAAAGAGAATTCTCTAAAAAAAGGAAAGCTGAAACTGCTGAAAAAAATGATTGGGAACTTCCGGAAGAGATTAAATTAAAATTTGATAAAATGAGAAAAGACGCATTACTTAAAGAAGATTTTAGAAATTATCCAAAAGAATATCAAGAAATTATTAAAAAATATTTGCGATTATTAAATGAAAAAGCAAATAAAAGTGAAATGAGAGATGAGAAAGGTGAAAGGTAAGAAAATGCAACGGAAAAAGTGGAATTTGAGATTTCAATACAAAATACTGGTTTTATTATTTTTGAGTTCGATATGTTTATTGAATTCACAAATAAATGATGTCGAAATTCTTAAAAAACAAGCTCGTAGATTGGAGTCGAGAAGACAATATGAAATGGCAAATGAGATGTATCACGAGATATTAAAAATTGATCCGACACAATTTAGTATTGTAGAAAAAATTATTCAAAACTTGCTTAGAGATTCCAAAATTGAAGAAGCAAATTCTTTGTTGAAAAAATATAAGCAATACTTTCGAGATGAAATTTATGTAAAAAATGAAGTTCTAATTTTATTAAGAAATAATGAATCTCAAAAAACAATAAAAAAAATTAATGATTACCTTAAACAAAATAAAAAGAATGTAAACCTTTATAGAATTTTTGGACAAGTTTTAGAGAGAAATGCAAAATATGAAGATGCAATCGAAATTTATTTGAAAGCACGCAAAATAAACAAAGATGATAAAATGTATGCTATCGAACTTGCAAGATGTTATGAAAGATTTAGTAATTTTGAATACTCCATCAAAGAATATCTTGTGTATTTGGAAATGAACAAATCTTATCGGCATTTGATTCAAAGCAGATTCAGAAAATTTTTGGATGAAGATAGTAAGTACATTAAATTCATTGGGAATTATGCTGAAACTTCTCTCGATGTAAATGTTAGAGAAGTTTATGCAATTTCTTTGATGCAAGTCGGCAGAATTGAAGAAGCTTTACGCATTTATAGTACTTTAGATCCAAAACAAATATTTACTTTTGCAAGTGAACAATTAGCTATTGGAAATTATGAAATTGCTCTAACTGCTTTTCAAGAATTTCTTTCACAATCAGATGATGTTATTATGATTGCAAATACAAAAGTAAAAATTGGAGAACTGTATATTAAAAAACTTCAACTTGATTTAGCAAAAACTATTTTAATGGAAGTCTATAATCAAAAAGAGATTACAAATCGAAAATATCGCCACAAAACTCAAGCTGGAAAATCTTGTAGAGAAATGCTTGCTGAAATTATTTTTAGAGAGCAGGGAAATGAGAAAATAGCATTTCAATATTTAAACGAAGCAAAATCCTTCTCATTTAATTATAACGAAAAAAAAGAACTGGATTTTAAAATAATTCACTATTTAATTATGACAGAAAAATATGATGATGCAAATAATAAACTAATTGAAATTTTGAAAAATGAAAAAAGTGGCTCGAAAATTGAATCTGAAGGTTTTTATTTTTCTTTTCTTTTGGCATCAATGAAAAATGAGACTGCAATTTCTGATTCAATGCTGAATAATATGATTGTTAGATTCCCGGAAGATGACTTTGTTTCGGAAGCTTTAACTCTCGCTGTTTTAAAAAGTGATATGGGTGAAAATGATTATAATAATTTTTTGAAAGCGTACAGATTGGAACAAGTTTTTCGTTCAAAAAATGCAATCGAAAAGTTACAAAAAATTTATTCTGAATCCCAAAATGAAGACCTTTTATTATTGGCTGGAGATTGGGCGATCTCATCAGGTAATCTAAAACTTGCAAAAGATATTTTTTCAATGCCAATTAAAGATGAAATGAGAAAAGGTTATGCCATTTTAAAATTAGCTTCAATTGAAAATGATACTGAACAAAAAAATATTCTGCTTAAAAATTCTCTGAAAGAAATTCCGCACTCCGTTTTTTCTCCTTCTTTTAGAACATTGTTAAGTAATTAACTCACAAGAAATAAAGAGGTTATAATATGTCAAAGATTATTACACATTGCGATTTTGATGGAGTAGTTTCAGCTGCAATTATCAAATATTGTTTGAATTATGATGAAATTATTTTCACAACTCCCACAAAAATACATCAACTTTCGATTTCAGGAGAAGATATTGTCAGCGATTTACCTTATGTCAGAAAATGTCGTTATTGGTTTGATCATCATATCTCGAATAAGGAAGAACTGGATTATAGAAAAATTGATTATAAAACAATTCCAGGTAAATGGAAAGATGCTCCAAGTGCTGGTGGCGTAATTTATGAATTCTTTCAAGATAAAAATTCTATGCCGGAATTTTTTAAAGATACTGCAATTGCGGCTGATAAAATCGACACAATGGGCTATAAATCTTTAGAAGATTGGCTGTCAAAAAGTCCGGAAAATATTATTCAAAATTCAATTTCTCTTAAAACTGAAAACTATAGATTATTTGAAAATTATTTGAGATTTTTAACAGATTCAATGACAAAATTATCTTTGAAAGAAATTTCTGAATTACCAGAAGTCCAAAAAAGATACGCAATTTATGAAAAAGAATTTGATAAAGATGTAGATTTTTTAAAGAAGATTGTTAGTTTTCACCAAGATGATTCTGATAAAAAGATTGCAATTATTGATTACACAAATCTATCTTTTATTCCAAGAATTGAAAAGAATTATGCTATAAAGATTTTTCCAGATGTCGATATTATTCTTGCTTTATCACCAGAGATTAACAGAGGAAGAAAAAGCAACAATATCAAAATTTCTATCGGTGTAAATTTCCTTAAACAAAACGAAAACAAAAAAGATCTTGGAGCATTTCTTGGAGAATTGAACTTTGGTGGAGGTCATAAAAATGCTGCCGGAGGAATAATTAAGTCAAAATCTAAACAAGAACGAGAAAAAAATAAAGAGTATTTTCTCGAAGATTTGATAAAATTCTGGAATACATAAAATTATAAAGAGAGCTAATTTACATAGTAGCGGCAAAAAAAAGAAAATTTAATTTTTCTTCAGATACGAATTATAAGACATCGATTAAATATTATATCAGAAAATAAATTTAAAAAAAGAGAGTTTATGAGAATCATATTATTAATTTTTCTTTCAATTATTACTAATTTATTAGATGCAGATATTGTAGTAAAATATAGTAAAAATATTGCGTCAGAAATCATTCAAACTACAAAAATTTCCGGTGTGGAATATTTTAAATCCAATGAATTGAATAAAACTTTACAGGCAAATATTAAAGAAGATATTATTGATCAAAGATTAACTATCAATCTTTATAATCTTCAATTCATTTTTTTAATAGATAGCTCATATTTACATTTGAATTCCAATCTATACAATATGATTTCTCCGATGATCATGAAAAATGGCATTTATTACATTCCTGCAATTTTCTTAGAAGAAATTTTACCTTTATTGATTAAAAATGCTGTAAGCTACAACCATAAAAATAAAACTCTTCTTGTAGAAGTTCCGGAAGATCATTCTATTAAAAAAATTGTTATTGATCCTGGTCATGGAGGAAAAGATCCGGGTGCTGTAGGATTTTCTCGCAAAGTTTATGAAAAGAATATTACTCTTTTAATAGCAAAAAAATTGAAAAACAAATTAGAAAAAGAACTTGGAGTTGAAGTATTATTGACTCGTTCAGAAGATAAGTTTGTATCTTTACAGCAAAGAACGAAATTTGCAAACAAATGTCATGCTGATTTATTTATTTCATTGCATTGTAATTCAGCAAGAAGCAGTAAAGCAAGTGGTATCGAAGTTTATTATTTATCAACTGCAAAAACCAATGATGCACGTGCTGTCGAAGCCATCGAGAATTCAGTGGTTTATAAATATGAAGGCGGGCAAGAAGCTGTAAAGAATTATGATGACCTTTCATTCATTTTGATGGATATGGCACAAAGTGAACAACTTGAAGAAAGTAGTGATCTTGCCATTAAACTCCAATCAAATCTTATAAAATCAGTCAAATGGAAAAATCGAGGTGTGAAACAAGCTGGTTTCTATGTTTTAAAAGGTGCTTTTATGCCATCTGTTCTGATTGAAATGGGATTTGTTTCAAATAAAGATCAAGAAAAAAAACTAAATTCCGCTACACATCAAAAAATGATAATTGATGCCATATTCGATGGAATTAATTCCTTTAAATCCAAATATGATCAAATTCAATAGAATTTTCTGTTCCGAAGTTTGATTCTCTTTTTTCTTTACCCAACGCTAAC
>JAOZMQ010000422.1 GCA_029934195.1 Candidatus Cloacimonadota bacterium
CAAACTTCTTTTTCAATACAACTCCAATTCTCAATCTTAATAATGGAAGTATTGAGGTTATTGGAATTAATATTCCACAAGGTGACACAATTGAAGATCCATTTATTGTTGCATTTGATGAAAATGGAGCTTATGTTGCGAATGGTGACACATTTGATCCATTCAATGATGATTATGATTTACCAGGTTCAGATAATAATGATGTTGTTTATTATTTTTCTTTAGAAGAAAATATGATAGTAGATTTATCATTACAAAACTCTGATTTTGATACTAAAGTAGCAGTTTATGCAGATACAGAAATCCCAGGACCAGATAATTATCTTTATTATAATGATGATTATTCTTGGACAAGAAATACAAATGTTCTAACAGCAAAAAACAATAATTCTGATAAAGACAGTAGAGCATTGCAATCAGCAATTTATGGCATGGAACTTCCAATAGGTGGTTACTGGATTGTTATTGATGGTTACGGCTCTAATCAAGGAAATTACGAACTTGAAATGTCTGTTTCCAATGAACCAGGGTCAGAAGTTTCTGTAATTTCAATTAATGATGTGGAAATCAATGAGGGTGAAGAGTTCCAAATAGCAGTTTCTACTACTGAATTATTAGAAGAATGGGCAATTACTGCCTATCAGTTTGAAATTGTTTTTGATGAGACAATTATTGATTATCTTGGATATGAGATTAGTGGAACTCTTTCACAAGGTGGAATGGCTGTTATTAATGATTTTGATAACCAATTAAATGTTGGGTTTATGACTACTAATGCACTTATTGGTGCAGGTGATTTAATCCTGATTGATTTTGTTGCTCTTGGATCCGGCCAGACAGATATGACATTGGGGAATTTCCTTTATAACACGACTCCTGTAGAAAATTTTGAAAATGGATTAGTTGTAGTTAATGAAGTAATACCAATGCATTTTGAAACTATTTGGACTGGTAATCCTTATAATGGCATGAATTTATATATTACCGGTGCAGTTTTAAATGATATGAATATGATTGCAGGAGATGAGATCGGCATCTTTGATAATGATATTTGTGTTGGTGCAGCAGTATTAACCGAAGAAATTATTACTGATGATTATCTTACTATTGTGGCTTCAGCTGATGATCCGGCAACACCAGCAATTGATGGTTTCATTTCAGGTAATGAAATTCTTTTCAGACTTTATGATGCTGTAAATGAATTAGAATACACTGAAATTGTGGCAACATATCAAACTGGTAATACAAATTTATTTGTACCACAAGGAACAACTATTGTTTCATTAGAAAATCTTGATGATATTGATCAATCAATCGAATTGGATACTGGATGGAATACTATGTCGTTCTATCTTGAACCGGAAAATATGAATATGATGAATATTGTTGAAGAACTAATTTCAGCTAATGAATTGATTAAGATTCAAGATGAAGCTGGTGGTGCAGTAGAGTATGTTGGTTTCCCAATTAATCTTTGGGTTAATAATATTGGGAACATGGCAGTTACAGAAGGTTACAAAATTAAAGTAAATACAGAAACTTCAATTGATGTAGTTGGATCTGCAGTTGAACTTCCAACAACAATTCCATTACAAGCAGGTTGGAATACAATGGGTTATCCTGTTGCTGAACCTCAACCGGCGATGGATATTTTCCAACCACTTATTGATGCAGAAATTTTGATTAAAGTTCAATCTGAAACTGGTGCAGCTATCGAATATGTTGGCTTCCCAATTAATCTATGGATAAATAATATTGGTAGTTTACAACCTGATGAAGGTTATGAAATTAAAGTTACCAGCGATGTTGTACTTGATATTACAGCACCTGTGGCAATGGATTATACATTTGTTACACCAGAAAGAATATCAACAGAACATTTCTTGTTAAATACAGGTAATCCATACGAACCTATGAATGTTTATATCTCAAGTGTTTTGATTGAGAATACAGAATTAGAAGAAAATGATGAAATAGCATTATTTGATGGTTCCCTTTGTGTTGGAGCAATTATCATCAACGATGTTAATGCAGAATTCTTTGAACTTAGAGCAACTCATAATGATGAAACTTCATCAGCTATTAACGGATTTGTTAATGGTCATGAAATGACATTCAGAGTTTGGGATACAAGTAAAAATCAAGAATTTGTTACTGAAATAAATTATCTTTCTGGATCAACTCAATTCCAATCAAATGGAACTTCTGTTGTTGGACTTGATGTCACTCTTGGGACAGATCCAAATGCAGTTTCGTATTCAAATGCAATTCTTGGAAATTATCCTAATCCTTTCAATCCATCAACTACAATTCAATTTAGCTTGGAAACAGCTGGAAATGTAAATATCGAAATCTATAATCTTCTTGGTCAGAAAATTAGAACTCTTATTGACGAAGAATGTGAAGCTGGAATAAACCAGATAATGTGGAATGGTACTGATGATTCCAATAATAGTGTTTCAAGTGGTATCTATTTCTATAAAGTAAAATCAGGAAGATTTACTTCAACGAGTAAAATGATTCTGATGAAATAGCATAATATTTGCGTAGCTCCTTAGTTAGGAGCTACGCTTTAATTCTTGGATAGTAATTTTATTTAAGGAATTTTCTATCTTTATTTTTTAAATAAAGTTTGTATGTAAGATTAATGATTATTGAATCAAAAAAAAACTAAATTAAAGAATGATAAACGGTTCTTGAATTTGTTACAATAAAATGGTGTTAATGATTTGTTTATATAATGTCTTTAACTTCAAATACTTATTGGGAATATACCATTAAGATTTTTTTTTAATTAAACATCAAATATTGATGTCTGAACTTTTTAGGAGTACAAAATGAAAAAATTAGGTGTAATAGTTTTATTGTTAATTTCGATTAACTTACTATTTGGGCAATTAGAAAATACTGAAATCACAATTTCTGATTATCAAGTAGATCCTGGTGAAACATTCACTGTTGCGATTGAAACATCAGAATTATTGGAAGAATGGGCTGTAACAGCTTATCAATTCGATTTAATCTTTG
>JAOZMQ010000423.1 GCA_029934195.1 Candidatus Cloacimonadota bacterium
TTTACCCAACGCTAACGCATTGGGCTACATAGATGTCGCTTCTATGAAGCTGAAAGATAAATAATTTTCCAATTAGTCTTTCTTCATAAACTTCTGTTCTTCATGGTTAAAAAATTCCTTTTCGTTCAAATACTAATTTATTCTTTATTTACAATAATAGGATTAATAAAGCAATTACTCATCATCTTCTTCTGACGAAAAAGTTTGTATCATCTGATCATTTGCAGCATAATTAGTAAATTGAAAATGATCAATCTTTTTATATTTTGCAAGAATCTTGGTGATTTTTTCAATAGATTCATTAATCCTTTTTATATATTTCCCAAAAGCATCATTATTCATTTTTTGAAGCTTCATATCGAATAAATCAAGATTTCCTTTAATAACCATTAATGGCTGATTTATTTCATGGTTTGCTGTAACTGCCATTGCAAGGAGTGAATTCTTTTGTTCTGCTTGAACAAGTTCATTTTGTGCAACTGACAACATTTCTAATGATTTGCGAAGTTTTTTCTGTTGTTCAATCATCAATAAATGTGCTTTTCTTCTATTTCTAAACCAAATAATCAATGTAAAAAAGGCAAGCACCATAAAACCAAGAATTATTATAAAAAAGTATTTCGTAGTTTTGTTTTTATTTATTGTCATCTCTTGTAAAACATTTTCCGTTTTTAATAATTCAATCTCTTTCTCTCTTTTCTCAACTTCATACATTGAGTGAATATTGCTCATCATTTTCAGAAGATCAGAATTAAAAAGACTATCTTTAATTACAGTATATTCTTTATAATTTTGAGCTGATTTTTTATACAATCCCATTTTGAAGAATATTTCTGAGTAAATTTCTTTAAACAAAATATCATATTCATCAATCCCATGCTTTATAGCTATCTTTTGAGCAGAATCAGCAAACTTTTTAGAAGATTTATATTCTCCTGTCTCTTTATAAAGATCAGAAAGACTTAATAATGGTGAAATTGTATTGATTTCATCTTTTAATGCTCTATAAATTTCTAATGCTTGATTAAAATAATCTATTGCTCTCGCAAATTCTTTTTTCCCTTTCAAAGCTTCACCAATATTAATAATATCCATTGCAAGAAATCGTTTATTATCTAATCTCATATCAATTTCATAAGCTATTTCAAAATATTCTAAAGCTTTATCATATTGTTTTTTTTCCTGATAAATATTCCCAATATTGAAAGTTATTACTGCAATACCTTCCTCATCATCATTATTTTTATAATTATTATATACTTTAAGATAATATTCATATGCTTTATCATAAGCTTCTAATCCCATATAAATATTACCTAATCCATTGTAGCAACCAATGATACGTTCTTTATCTTCTAATTGCTCATACAATTTAAGAGCTTCAATAAGATATATCAATGATTCTTTAAAATTTCTTAAATTAGCATATGTACTTCCAATATTAAAAGCAAATGATGCTTGTTCATCAAGATTCATCTTTTCTACAGCATATTTATAACCTTCTAAATAATAATGAATTGCTTGTTTGGATCTAGCTTTATTATCATAAATTCCACCGACATAAGTATAGACAAAAAATAAATTCTCCTCAAAGTCTTTACTTTTAGAAGCGGTTTCAAGCATTTCTGAAATACATTTATCTGCTTCATTATAATTTTGCAAGGATAAATTTGATTCAAATAAATTCAGATAAGACTTGATAATATCAAGAGTACTGTCTGTTTTAATAAACTCCTTTAATGCAATATTTGCATAGTAAAGAGAAGAATCTACATTTGTCTCTTGAAAAGCAAACGATAGAGAATTGTAATATTTATATTTTTCTAAACCGCTGGAATTGGTAATCTTTGTTCGTAAAGAATCAATTCTTGATTCTGCAACAAGACAAAAAGAAAAAAAAGATAAAATTATAATCAAGTATTTTTTCATTTGTATCACTAAAAAAAATTGGTTAATTATCAACAAGACATTTGATTTTGATTTTGTTTATTCAATTTAAATCTATTTAATATTCAAATAATAATATTGGTTATTGTTTGTCAATGCTATAATTTTAAAAGCCATATCACGAAAAAAATTTAGAAAGATGAAACTAAGCTGTTCGAGCTCATAATTAGTATCTGAAAGAAAAAGATAAAACCACTGATTGCAAGGATTTAAAGGAATAAATTATTATTGAAATTTTAATAATAATGGATAAAATAGAGAAAAAATTTAAAATCATCCTAATATTGCAAAACCTGATAATGAGTAGCAAGAAATACTTATGTTCAGAACATCTGACCTCATAGTTCTTTTTTGCTAATTCTATAAATCAACAAGCTTATTTTCCGTAGAACAATCTGCCAGATTGTTTCTTGTATTTAACAACTTGGCAAGTTGTGCTACTGGCTATCAGCTTTATCTGTCCAACAATGATCCAAGCTATTTCTAAGGTTTATAAGACTTTTAGACATATTTTCAAGAATATCAATTATGCCAATATCTTTTAGTTGAATGTAAATAGAATTGAAATATTCCTCTATTTGTAGATTTGCCAATTCTGAAAAACTACATTCTTCTTCTTTGAATTGAATCATATTTATAAAAATAATTGGAAAGACCTTTACGTTTTCCCTGTCTTTTTTATTTTTCCTTCCCCGAAAAGCTGGGACCATTTTTAAATCTATGAGGTTAGGTTTTCTGATTTTGTTTTAGACTTTAGTCGCTGTAACAATAGAACTTATACAAATCAACTTTGAATTATCTACTTGAGCTGATAATTCTTTGCCGATTGTTAAAGATTCTTTCGCAACAGCGACTTAGTTTAATTTTATTTCATCAAAATCATTTTTTTTGTCTGAGAAAAATTTCCAGCTTGAAGTTTGTAGAAATAAATTCCCGAAGAAACTTGTTTGCCATTATTATCATTTCCATTCCAAGTTACCGAACCTTTGATAATTTCGTTTTGACAATTTAAAGGATAAGTTTTAATTTCCTGACCTTTTAAATTGTAAATAATTAATTCTGCCCCATTT
>JAOZMQ010000424.1 GCA_029934195.1 Candidatus Cloacimonadota bacterium
AGCTTACTTCTCTTTTTATCTTTACCCAACGCTAACGCATTGGACTACAAAGATGTCACTTCTACGAAGTTAAAATAAATTTTCGTTCAGATACTATCTTATATCAATTCATATATTTTTGCCAAAGCTTCGTCAATTTTTTCTACGTCTTTTCCACCTGCCATCGCCATGTCCGGTCTTCCACCACCTTTTCCACCAACTATTTTTGCTATTTCACCAACAATTTTTCCAGCATGATATTGTTTCTTTAAATCATCAGAAACAATTACCAATAAGGAAACTTTACCGTTTATCTCAGAAGCAATTACTCCAATACCTGATTTGAGCTTTCCTTTTAATTGATCACCGATATTTCTCATTTCACCACTATTTTTTACTTGAATTTTGGTTGCAATAATTTTAATCCCATTAACTTCTTTAGCATTTGAAAGAAGTTTATCCAATTGATTTCCAGCTGCTTTCATTTTTAATGCTTCAAGTTCAATTGAGAATTTTTTATTATCTGCAATCAATTTCTCAATTTTCTCAATTGCAAACTTTTTTTGAACGTTCAAAACACGAAGTATCTCTGAATAATTATCTTCGATTTGATTATTGTATGTTTCAGCATTTTCACCGGTAACAGCTTCAATTCTACGTATTCCGGCAGCAGTTGAAGATTCGGAAATGATTTTTATAGAACCTATTTCTCCGGTAAATAAAAGATGTGTACCTCCACATAATTCTTTGGAAAAATCACCAATAGACACCACTCTAACAGTCTCACCGTATTTTTCTCCAAAAAGAGCAGTTGCACCTTCTTTTTTTGCTTCCTCAATTGATTTTATATTTGTATTGATTTTCAAACATTCTCGGATTTTTTTATTCACGATTTTTTCTACCAATTTGATTTCTTCATCATTTGTATTTTTGAAATGAGTAAAATCGAAACGTAAAGAATCAGCTTTTACAAGAGATCCTTTTTGCTGAACATGCTCTCCGAGAACTTCTTTTAAAGCTTTATGAAGCAAATGAGTAGCTGTATGATTTCTTGAAATATTTTTTCTATTATCAATATCTATTTCTATAGTAAAATGATCATCAGTGTCAATTTCTCCATTAACAATTTTCCCGAAATGTAAAAAGACCTCATTTTCTTTTTGGACATTGTAAATTTTAATTTTACACTTTTCGTTGTACATTATTCCAATATCTGAAACTTGCCCACCAGATTCTGCATAAAAAGGAGTTTTATCTAAAACAACAATTACTTTTCCTTTTTCATCAAGAGTAAATTTAATAATTTTGGATTCTGTTTTGAAATAATTGTAACCAACAAATCCGGTTTGTATTGATGGAGATAAACCCATTTTATCAAGATTGCTTTCTCCCAAATTGAATTTTGCAGCTTCTCTTGCCCGTTTACGTTGCTTATCCATTGCAAGAGAAAAACTATCCATATCAATTTTGTAACCTTTTTCTTCTGCAAGAATTCTTGTCAAATCAACAGGAAATCCATAAGTATCGTATAGAGTAAAAACATCTTTTCCGGAAATTAATTTATGCTCTGATTTTCGGAAAATTTCTTCAAAACGAATAAGACCTTTATCAAGAGTGAGATTGAATCTTTCCTCTTCAGCCTTGATAATCATTTTAACGTAAGATTGTTTATCTAATAGTTCATCAAAATGATGTCCCATAACTTCCACGACATTATCTACAAGTTTATAGAGAAAAGGTTTGTGCAAATTAAGTAATCGTCCAAATCTTGCTGCTCTTCTCAATATACGACGAAGAACATAACCACGACCCTCATTTGAAGGCATTCCTCCATCTGTAATTGCAAAAGTAAGTGCTCTAATATGATCAGCAATTACTCGATGAGTTGTACCTCGTTCATCTTTGAAATAATCTGTCTTTGAAATTTTAGCAATCGCTTCTATTATTGGCTGAAAAAGATCTGTTTCATAATTAGAATCTTTGTTTTGAAGAACTTGACAAATTCGTTCAAAACCAGCTCCGGTATCGACAAATTTTTCTTTAAGCGGTTCAAGTTCTCCTTCTTTATTTCTAAAGAATTGGATAAAAACGAGATTCCATAATTCAATATAGCGATGACAATCTCCGTTCACACTACAAATATGATTCGGATCATCTTTCATTGAACAGAATTCTACACCTCTATCAATATGTAATTCCGAGCAAGGACCGCAAGGACCGGTCTCCCCCATTTCCCAGAAATTATGTCTTGCTTCATGAAATTCAATATGAGAATGATCGATATCTGTTTCGGATTTCCAAAATTCAAAAGCTTCTTTATCATCTTCAAAACAGGTTGCATAAAGTAATTCTTTCGGAAATTTCCAGACATCTGTAAATAATTCCCATGCCCAAGAAATAGCTTCTTTTTTGTAATAATCTCCAAAAGACCAATTTCCCAACATTTCAAAAAATGTATGGTGATAACCGTCTTTTCCTACCTCTTCAAGATCATTGTGTTTACCACCGGCACGAATACATTTTTGTGAATCTACTGCCCTTGAAAATTTGGCTTCTGTCTGTCCAAGAAAAATATTTTTAAATTGATTCATTCCTGCATTTGTAAAAAGTAATGTTGGGTCATCTATAGGAATAACCGGTGCTGAAAGCACTTTTTGGTGACCTTTATTTTCAAAAAATTCAATAAATTGTTCACGAATTTCTTTGCTTGATATATATTTTTTTTCCATTATCAACCTCTTTTGTTTCTCAATATTTTAAGTCCCAATAGGCAAATAATTTTCTTTTTAATTTCCGTCAAACTTTTATTACTTTTCAAGAATTAATCAGTTTCTTAGCACTCTCTTTTTACCTGTATTTTAGACAATTTAACCTTTGGATCTTGAGAGTCAACGGCATTTTATTCGATACAAAAACGGCAGTTAATTTTGACGTGTTAATTTGAGATTCTCGAACGAATTTCAATTATTTTTTGTGTAAAATTTGTATCAATTTAAACTGCCGATTCTGTGTCACTTTTGATTGCCGGTAACA
>JAOZMQ010000060.1 GCA_029934195.1 Candidatus Cloacimonadota bacterium
AGACTATTTTAAAAACTGGGGTCATTTTAAAATCTATGAAGTCAGGTATTCTGAAGTTAGTTTTCGTTCAAGTACTAAGAAAATCGAGATTATCTCGCAAAAAAAAGATGAAGATTCTTGTTAAAATACAAGAATATTAGTGATAAGATACTAACCTGATCAATCCAGAACTAAAAAGGATTTAATCACTGTCTTAGTATGATATTTCAAACCAACATTGAAACATAAAAGTAATTTTGTCACAATGGCTAATTACAAATAATATTACTTTTGGCTATTTTTGGTTGCAATTTTGCATAAAGTTAAACAAAACTATTTTAATATTTTATTTGACAAAATAAGAACAAAATATTTTATTAAAGAGTTTAGAATATGCAACTTCTAATTATTTAAAAAAGGAGGATAATATGAAACGCAAATTGATGATCTGTTTGCTTAGTTGTATTGCTTTGTTGATGTTTTTTGGATGTGAATCAACAACAAGCTCAAGCCAAGAAGATCCAAATGTTTATGATGGACTAAATGCTCAACCTGATTTCAAATTTAACACAACTCGAAATGTAACTGTAACTTTTGTATCAATTGATGAAAATGAAGAACCAATATCAAATGCAGAATTTGAACTTTACAAAGATATTGCTTGTGAGAAACTAATAATTAGTGGATACACACTGGAAGATGGCAGTTTTTCAACATTAAAGGTTCTTCCAACTTATCAGAATAATCTCTATCTAAAAGTTGGCGAAAAAACAACTGAATTATCCATTATTAAAAATGGAACTGAAACAGGATACGTTGATTATACTTTTGAAGGAATAGCTTCAAGAGATGGTAGGGGTGGTCAAACAATGTCTTATACCCCCGATAATAGAGGTTGGGGAACTCTCGCTTATGAAGACCTTTGGAATGAAGTAGGTGATTACGATATGAATGATTTGGTAGTGGACTATCAAATGATTGAAGTTATTGGTTATCCCGGAGCTAATCTAATCGGATGTAAGCTTCTCTTCAAAATCCGTGCAAATGGTGGAATATTAGACGTTGGTTATGGGATAAAAATGCCAGACTATATGACTATTGATACTGGAACATTAGTAATAACAGATGACCCAAGAGGTAATTTGGATAACACAACAACATATTTTGAAGCTGATGGACGAACAATTCATATCTTCAATAGTGTTCAAGAACTTATGTCTCCAGGTGGAAACGAATATATTAATACAAAAGAAGCTCTCCCATATATTGCAGATTATGAGTTTATGTTAGATTTCGATTGTACAGGAGCAATGCCTGCAAATCCTGAAGTCTGGGACTTACCTCCTTATAATCCATTTATTTGGGCTACAACAAGAGATCATGAAATTCATTTACCAGATTATCCACCAACTGTTTTAATGGATATAGCTTTGTTTGGTGAAGAAGATGATGATAGTAATCCTGCTATTGGAAGATATTGGAGAACTATTGGTAATTTACCTTGGGCTTTCAATATTGCTGAACATACAGAATATCCAGAAGAAAATGCTGGAATGACATTAACTTTCTATCATTTTGTTGAATGGGTAAATACAAGTGGAATTTCTTATCCTGATTGGTATAAAAGCTTACCAGGATATAGAGATGAAGCTCTGATTTATGTTCCATAATTTGCTTTAAGAAAATTGAACTTTTTCGGGTGCAGAAATGCACCCATTTTTTTTGTCTAAATATTATTCATAACATTGGAATGAAACTCATTGTAATAGTATTTTTCAAGTGTTGACATTTTTTTGCATTTTTTAAAGATTGCGAAAAAAGTAAAATGAGAAAAAAATGAATTTCGATACTATATATAAAAAATTAGAAAAATTATTCTATACTTATCCATCACCTGTAGTAGATTTTATCGAAGCCCAAACAAAAGATCCATTTAAAATATTGATAGCTACAATTCTTAGTGCACGGTCTAAAGATACAATTACAACAAAAGTTGTAACCAAACTTTTCCAAGAAATTGATGTTTATTCTGATTTTAGAAAATTTTCGGAAGACGAACTATCTAAAATGATTTATCCGATAGGTTTTTATAAAAACAAAGCGAAATTTCTTAAAAAATTTCCAGATATTCTTGATGAGAAGTTTGAAGGTAAAATCCCTCAAACTATCGATGAATTAATCCAACTTCCGGGAGTTGGTAGAAAAACGGCTAATCTTGTTTTGGCTATTGCTTTCAAAATTCCAGCTGTTTGTGTCGATATACATGTTCATCGAATAATGAATAGACTCGGTTATGTTCAAACAAAAAATCCATTTGAGACTGAGATGGCATTAAGAAAGAAATTACCGGAAAAATATTGGTTACATTTTAATTCCTACCTTGTTGCTTACGGTCAAAATCATTGTTCACCAAGAAACCCAAAATGCTCTACCTGTATAATTTATGATGAATGTAATCGTATTGGGGTTGAAACAAAATATAAACTAAAAGAGAAGAATTTGTTCACTCCTTAACACAAATACATACAAATAATTGAAGAAAAGAAGTTTAATATTTAACCTGATAAAATAGTTTTTGCTACTCATAAACAAAAGCGATTAAAAGAAATAAGAGGGACAAATGAAAATATTGTCATGGAATGTAAATGGACTACGAGCTATAGTTAAAAAGAATTTTTTAGAATTCATAGAGAATGAAAATCCAAATATTTTAGGGATTCAAGAGACAAAATTACAGAAAGAACAGATTCCCAAAGAAATTTCAGATATAGGCGATTACCATAAATTTTGGAATTTTGCACAAAGAAAAGGATATTCAGGTACTTCAATTTTCACAAAAAATAAACCGTTGTCCGTTTCATACTCATTGCCTGATGAAAGATTCAATTCAGAAGGAAGAAATATTATTGCTGAATATCAGAAATTTTATCTAATAAATTGTTATTTCCCAAACGGACAAATGAATGAAGATAGATTACAATTCAAGTTAGATTTTTATGATAACATGTTTGAATTAATGGAAAAATTACGTAAAAAAGGAAAACCTGTAATTGTCTGTGGAGACTACAATACTGCTCACAAACCAATTGATTTAAAGAATCCAAAACCAAATGAAAAACGTTCTGGTTTTTTACCAATCGAACGAGCTTGGATTGATAAGATTATCGCTAATGGTTGGGTTGATACTTTTCGCATGTTTAATCAAAAAGAGAGTGAATATTCTTGGTGGTCTTATCGATTTAAAGCACGCGAAAATAATGCAGGTTGGAGAATTGATTATTTCTTCATCAATGAAGAATTTAAAGACATTGTTATTGATGCTTTTATTTTACAAAACATTCCAGGATCAGATCATTGTCCAGTTGGAATTGAAATAAATATTTAGGAGTTACAATATGAAAGGTATCGTTTTAGCTGGAGGAACCGGATCAAGATTGCATCCATTAACAATTTCAACGTCAAAACAATTGCTTCCTATTTATAATAAACCAATGATTTATTATCCTATTTCTGTTTTAATGTTATCGAATATTCGAGAAATTCTAATCATCTCCACACCGGAAGATCTTCCAAATTTCGAAAAATTATTAGGCAATGGATCACAGTTTGGGATCAAATTTCAATATGTTGAACAACCTTCTCCAAATGGACTTGCGGAAGCTTTTATTTTAGGTAAAGATTTTATTGGCGATGACTCAGTTTGTCTAATTCTTGGGGATAATATTTTCTATGGTCAAGGTCTTGGCAAAATAGTCTCCAAAGCTTCAAAATGTAAAGATGGGGCAATAGTTTTTGGATATTATGTAAAAGATCCGGAAAGATATGGAGTTGCAGAATTTGATGAAAATAAAAATGTCATTTCAATTGAAGAAAAACCCAAAAATCCAAAATCAAATTATGCAATTACCGGATTATATTTCTATGATAATGATGTTGTTAAAATTGCTTCAAAAATAAAACCATCAAAAAGAGGCGAACTTGAAATTACTGATGTAAATAAAGAATATTTGAAACGTGGAAAGCTACAAGTTGAGCTCTTTGGACGAGGTTATGCATGGCTCGATACCGGAACACATGAAGCTCTTATTGAGGCAGGAAATTATATTCAAGTTATTGAAAAAAGACAAGGTTTACAAGTTGCTTGCCTTGAAGAAATAGCTTTTAATATGGGATTTATTGACAGAGAAAATTTATTGAACTCCGCTAAAAAATTCTCTAAAAATGATTATGGAAAATACTTGTTAAGTTTAATTTGAAAACTATGAAGAAGCAGATTAACAATAAATACTTGCAAATAAAAAAATTACGGATTGTATTTCCTGATTTCATCTTGGATAATATTGATTTTAGTGTTGCAAAGGGAGAAATTCTTGTCTTGCTTGGAAGAAGTGGTTCAGGTAAATCAACTTTGATTAATTCCATTGCCGGAATCGGTAAAATTGATTCCGGTAAAATAATTTTGAATAATAAAGAAATTACAAATTTAGAACCAGAAAAAAGAAATATTGGGATGGTATTTCAGAATCTTGCACTTTTTAAACACATGAACGTTTATGAAAATATTGCTTTTGGTTTAAAAGTAAGAGGTAAAAGTAAAGAATTTATTGAGGCAAAAGTATCTGAATTATTAAAAATCGTTGATTTATCAGGGTTTGAAAAACGCAAAGTTTTTGAGCTATCAGGAGGCGAACAGCAGAGAGTTGCATTAGCAAGAACTATCGCACCAGAACCGGAATTAATCCTATTTGATGAACCTTTATCTGCCCTTGATGAATCATTGCGAAGACATTTAAGAGACAAAATTAAAGAAATTCAAAGAAAAATAAAATTCACTGCTATTTATGTAACTCACGATCAGGAAGAAGCTTTTGAAATTGGAGATAGAATTGGGGTCATGAAAAAAGGTAAAATATTACAATTAGATACTGCGGATACCATTTACAATAAACCGTTTTGTTCGGAAGTTGCTAAATTTCTTGGAGTCAAAAATATTTTCAAAGCTGAAGTCATTTCAAAATCCAATGATTCTTTTAAGATAGAATTCCATAACATTATAGTAACTTGTCAAAAGAACCCTTTAATTGAAAAAAATAATTGTTTAATAATGTTTAGAGCTGAGTCCTGTTTGCTTTCTTCAAGAGCAGATATTGTTAATTCTTTTCCGGTAAAAATTACCGATTGGGAAATTATTTCCGGCTTAATTCATTTTGTTGTTAGGTTTAAAGGTATTGATTTTCAAGTAACATCATTTCGTTCTATTTGGAAAGATAATTTTTCTCAAGATAAACTATATCTTAATATTCCAATTTCAAGTATTAATATAATGGAAAATTAAAATCTTATGAAAAAAATAGTTCTGTATTTCAGTTTTCTAATTTTACTTTCAAGTTGTTGGTTTGGTTCCGAGCGGAAATATGATTGGACTATTCTTGTTTATATGGCTGCCGATAATGGGTTAACTGAAGCAGGTGAGATGGATATTAATGAAATGGAAGCTGCTTCATTTTCCAGTGATATCAAGGTAATTTGTCAAATTGATAGAAATTTACATTCAACAAATCCTGAAGCTGTCAGATATGAGATCAGTAAAGATGATTCACCGGAAGTTATTACTTCTAATATTGTAAAAAATATGGGTGAAATTGATAGTGGAAATTGGAGTAGTCTCGCATCATTTGCACATTGGGGATTCCAAAAATATCCATCTGAAAGAAAAGCTATCATCATTTGGTCTCATGGTTTTGGTTGGTATCGTGATGATACTGGAAGATATGTTTGTCCGGATAATGAATCTTCAAGTTGGATTGGAATTGCAAATGGAGAGTTACGGAAAGCATTGGAAAATATAGTAGGACTTGATCTTCTAATATTTGATGCTTGCACAATGCAAACAATCGAAGTTGCCGGAGAAGTTTTGGATTATTCCAAAGCAGTTGTTGGTTGTGAAGGAGACATCTTTCAGAAAGGATTTCCTTACAAAGAGCTCTTTTCTCAATGGGATTCAGGTGATTTCGCAATTCAGCAAATTGTGAATATTTTTCATGAATCGTATTTATTAGGAGGAAGCCAGTATTATGAAGGATTAGAAGCAATTCCTATATCCGGAATAACAGCAGAAGGATATTTAGAATTGGTAAATACAATCAAGAATTTTTCAAATATTGCAGCAGACTCATCTTATATAATAGAGATTAGAGAATCTTATGAGGAATGCAAAAAATTTATAGATGAACGTGATAATATTGATTTCTATCAATTTCTTTCTTTATTGAAAGATAAAACAAAATTTTCTGAGTTGGAAAATATTTGTGATTCTGTGTTGTCAATTATAGATAAAAATGTTACAATTTCACAATCTTCTTCAATGAGTGAGATTCCTTTTGGAAGATTTTCAATTTGGTTTCCATATAATATAACAATTCTGAATAACAATTTACAGGATTACGAAAACTTGAATTTCTCTGAAAGCAATTGGCATAAATTTCTTATCCACTTCTATGAATAAAACTTTTTGTGTATTAATGAACATCAAAATCGTAAGCTATTTAATAACAGATAATTCAATTCAACTTCTAATGTGTATAACTTGTGAGTAAGTTTTTAAGTACTTTTTGATTTCTTGATTTCCCTTTTTCCTATAACACACGGTTAAAACATCTATCCTTCTGTCTTTATTGATGTTAGGTGTTGTTGCTTACTTTTTTTATCATACATCTCTTATGATTCTTTTTTTAAAAGATTGTGGTGCATAAGTCTTTTATTAATAAGTCATAAAATGTGTCGTGTCGTGATTTTATCTGATAAACTATTAAAAAATGGCACTCTTATGTTGTTGAACAATCTCATAAATAGTGCTTAAAAAAAAAGCATAAAAGCTACTGATTGTACGAATTAACACCGGATTTAAAAGAATAAATTCTTATTGAAATCTTAATATTTGCAATTTCTCGTCTAATATTTATTTTCTTTAAATCTGAGTAAATCAGTAGTTTATCCTTTTTTTTATTCAAGCAATAGATAGATTACAAAAACATATAATATTTGCATTGACTTTTTTAATAAAAACTAAGCATTAACTCACAAAATAATACAGATTAAGCAAAAAAAAGAAATACAGAAATATTGAGGATCACATGAATTTTTTTGATAGAAATACAGGACTGGCATTAAACCTAAAAGATTTAATTGAGGAAATTCAGCCGGTTTCAGATTTAGGCAGAAAACTATTCAAATCAACATACAATTTTAAACCAGGTGAAGAAAAAAAGTTGGAAGACTACTTTTTATTACTAAACAATTTTATAAAAGTTTTTTCTTCAAATGTGAAATTATTAAAAGAAATTCAAATAAATATTACTCATACAGAAGATATAAATCTGATTCTTATGAAAATTCAAAATAAGCAAGTATTAGAAATTTTTGAAATATATGAAGTCAAAAATTTCATTTTTTTCAATCAAAAAATTTGTAAACTAATCAATAATTCTCCATTAAAGAATTTTTATCAAATACCGGATTTTTCATTGCTTTTTAATTTTTTAGATCAGGAAGGGCAAAAAACTCCTTCATTTTATTTGAGTAGCAATTACTCAGTTAAACTTTGCGAAATCAGAGACAAAATTGCAGAAAATTCCCGGAAAAAGAAAACTCTTCTAAATATCCATTGGTCTAAAATTATGCAAGAATTAGAATTGGATTCAATTGAAGAAAAAATTTCTGTTTCAAGATACAATAAATCAATGCTGGAAAAATTGGAAAAGTCATCGTATTTCTCTATTGAATCAGAAAATTTTGCAAATATTATTTTTAAAGTTAGAGAGACAAAAGAAATTATTTCCATTGAATCAAAAAACAATAAACTTCTTAAAGAACTAACAATTATTGAGCAGGAGGTCAGAAAATCAATTTGTCAGAAAATAAATAATGAAATAGAAGCATTGATTTTGGCGACAAAAAAAATTGCAAATTTAGATTTAATCCTTGCTAAGTGTATGTTTTCTATAAATAATAATTGTTCAATTCCTTTAATTTCTACTGAAAAAAGCATCAAAATAACAAAAGCTGTAAATCTTCCAATTAAGAAGCATCTTTCAAAAAAGAATATTCAAATTCAAACTTTAGATTTTGATTTAACAAAAAAAATAAATATCCTAACCGGAGCAAATATGGCTGGTAAAACTTCAGCTTTGAGAACAATAGGTCAGTTTGCATTTTTAGTTTCAAATGGAATTCCTGTTCCTGCTGAATTTTGTCAAATGCCTATGTTTGATTTTATTTTTTTTAGTGGTATTATGGGAGATCTTGCACAAATGGATCTTAGTTCCTTTGGTGAAGAGGTTGTAGAAATTAATCTCGCCTTACAACAAAAAGGTTTTGGATTATTTTTAATTGATGAGTTAGGACGAGGAACAAATCCAAAAGAAGGAGGAGTTTTTTGTCGAGCAATTCTCGAAGAATTTTCAGAAAAAAATGCAATTTTATTTTCTGCAAGTCATTTTACGGAACCAGCTAAAATAAGTAATGCTTCACATTTTCAAATTGTCGGAATATCAGAAAGCAATTTTCAAAAAGTTAAATTAGATTCAAATAGTAGCTTACAAAAACGACTTTCCGAACTACATAAATATATGGATTATTCAATTTGCGAAGTTGAACCTGATAGTATGCCACCTAAAGCAGCTTTGATGGTTGCAGAAATCCTTGGCGTTTCGGCTAAAATTATTTCAAAAGCAAAACTATATTTTGAAAATTTATGAAAACTAAAAGAAACAATAATTTTTAATATTGGAATTCTTTAAAGTATTCTTCCTTCTACAGAAATATTTATAACTATTTGTTAAGTCAATAAGTTACAGGGTCAATTATTCCTTTATTAGAATTATTATATTCTAACAACAATTCAGAAATAGAGTCTGGGGTTATAGCTGGATGAACATGTTCTCCTTGTGCTATATCGCAACCGATATTTTTTAAAGTCAACATGTCAGCATGATTTTTTATCCCATCAGCAACAACTGTCATATTTAAACCATGTGCAAAATCTACAATTGATTTCGCTATGTTTACTTTATCCGAAATAGTAACAAGTTTTGTAACAAACGGAAAATTAAATTTCATTGTATGAAGTGCATAAAATTTTGTATGTTGTACAGAGAAATAGCCAATTCCAAAATTATCTAAACCAACATGAAACCCTTGACTCGCATATTTGTTCAAAATTTCAACAGCCATTTCTAAATTTTGCATTATAATATTCTCTGTAACATTGATTTTCATATAAGTACCATCTAAACCATTCTCATCAAGTGCAGTTATAATGTAATTATACAAATTCATATAATAAAATTGTTGTGAATTTAAGTGAAGTGTCACACGTGGAAATTCTAAATTATCTTTTTTCCATAAAAGAATTCGTGCAACTACAGTATCAAAAACTAATTTTGCAACTTGAAAATTCAGATCACTTCCCATAGCAAGAAAATGAAAATCTTCATGCGTATCGACAGTAGTTTTCTTCTTATCCCAATGTAAAATAGCCTCAATTCCAAAAAGTTTTCTTTCTATTACCGAAAGCTGAGGTTGAAATAAAACACTAAATTTCTTTTCAATTATTGCTTCTGATAATTGCTTTTTTTGAATTGCTTGTTTAGTCATTTTATTAACTTCAGAGTTAAAATATCTTAGTTGATTCCCGCCAGCCTCTTTTGCTGAATACATAGCAATATCAGCCATTGTAATCAGATTTTCTGCATTTTGAGCATTCTCAGGAAATAATGCAATCCCAACACTTGCCGCAACATGAATTAAACATTCGTTAATAAGATATTCTTTACCAACTTCAATAATTATACGTTTTGCAATAATTTCCGTTGAGCTTATATCTTTTAAATCTGCTAATACAACAATAAATTCATCCCCGCCAACCCTTGATAAAGTATCAACTTTACGAATCAATTTGAGCATTCTGTGAGATATTTGTTGCAATAAAATATCCCCTATTCCGTGACCATAAGTATCATTTACACTCTTAAACCCATCAATATCAATATAAAATAATCCGGTCATAGTGCCAGAACGAGAAGATCGATTTATTGATTGCTTAAGTCTATCTTCTAAAAGAACTCGATTTGGTAAACCAGTCAAAATATCATAATGTGCCATTTTTGATAATTTCTGTTCTAAAATTTTTTTATCAGTAATGTCAGATTGTGTTCCAATGATTCTAATAATCTCATCATTTTCATCACGAATGGAATCTCCCCGATAAGATAGCCATTTGTAAGTATCATCTTTGCACCGCATTCTGATTTCCAATTGAAATTTATTTGTTAAGTTATGGGTATATTCGTCGAATATTCTTTCGGCAGAATCCCGATCTTCTTCATGAATTAAAGAAAAAAATGAATCTATATTAGACTTAATTTCTTCCTCCGCAAATCCCAGAATTTCCTTCCATTTATTTGAGTAAAAAGCTTCTTGTGTTTTTAGATTCCAATCCCAAATCCCATCATTGGTATTGTTAATAATTATATCCCATCGTTCCTTACTTTCATCAAGAGCTATCGTTTTTTCTTCAACAACATTGATTAATTTATCTCTCTCTTTTCTCAGCATATGTTCAGCTTCAGATAAACGAAGCATTGATTTAATCTGAGCAATAAGCTCTGGAATACTTAACGGCTTGGTAAGAAATGCATCAGCACCAGCTTCTAAACTCTTAATTTTGACCTGATAATTTGATTGCATTCCAGTAATCATAATTATTGGAATATAACGAGTTCGTTTATTATTTTTAAGATGAGTACATATTTCGTAACCGTTCATTATTGGTAGCATTAAATCAAGAAGTATTAATGATGGATATTCTTCTTGAGCAAGTTTAATTCCTTCTTTTCCTGAATATGCGTTTATAGTTTTTATGCCTGGTAACATCGTTTCAATTATCTCATTAATTGTTAAATGTAACATTTTTTCGTCATCTATAATTAATATTTTGTCCATAGAATCTCCACAATAATCATTTCTTATAAAAATGGTACTAAAAAATTAGCTTAGTGCTTGAACGAAAACTAACTTTTTCTAAATTTTCTTTTTTTGTCGCTACTCTGTAGCTTAGTTCTTTTTTCCCTTTACCCAACGCATTGGGCTACATAGATATCGCTTCTATGAAGCTGAAAAATAAATAATTTC
>JAOZMQ010000425.1 GCA_029934195.1 Candidatus Cloacimonadota bacterium
CAAAGTTCATTGTATTTATTCCGGAATAATTATCTTCAATAATACAATTTTCTAATAATAGATAATATGGAGCAAGTGTATCACTCAATCGTATGCCTATTCCGCTATTAGAGATAGTTAATCCTTTTATTTCTATTGTTATAGATTGTTGATTAGCTGAAAAAGACCTTTCAAAAACGACTCCTGATGGATTTTGAGAGTTAAGAATTGTATTTTCTATACAATTCCAATCATTTGGACGTGAGCTTTGGAAAGTTAGTTTACTACCTGAGAAAATATCAAGGTCAATATTTTCAAGATATAATCCTTCGTGAATAACTATTATGTCATAACTTTGTGCATTTACAAGTGCATCTGTTATTGTTGTGTATGTTTGATTTGTACCAACATGTAATTCTATTGCACCCAAAGAAAATTGAATTAAAAATAATCCAATAATCAAACCTAAAAATTTTTTCATTTTTTTCTCTTAATAAATTATTTGGTTAATTAAACACCGTGGTGAACATATTAAAGATATACTAGAACCAATCCTCTCAGATGAATTTGTTCTTACCAATCCAAAAGATTTTATTACAATGAAAAAACTTCTTTTCACAAAGAAACTCATGAGATAAAGCATTGAAAACAATGTAACTTGTGGGGGGGGCAATCATTTACGTATTCCTCCTGTTTTTTATTCTCCAATTCCAAGAATGTGAAACCCATAAAACCAACGAGTAAAATTGTGTTTTTGGTGTCAATATTTTTTTTATGAAATTATCTTCCGCTGAGTGGTGGAATATCGGTTGCTATTCCCACCATTTGAAAGGTGGGAAAACTGCGATTCAAGACTTATTTAGTATCTGAACGAAAACTAACTTTTTCTAAATTTTCTTTTTTTGTCGCTACTCTGTAGCTTAGTTCTCTTTTTATCTTTACCCAACGCTAACGGCATTGAGCTACAAAGATGTCGCCTTTATAAAGCTAAAAGAATTAATCGTTTTTTCTCATAATCTTTTCTTCATAAACTTCTGTTCTTCATGGTTAAAAATCCTTTTCGTTCAGATACAACTTAGGAAAGAAGATTTTCTATTTGTTGAGTTTCAATAATTGGCGCCATTTCAATTCCGTATTCAAGAAATGACACCAGATATCATAAGTTTTAATGTGGTTCCATTTTACTCTGCGTAAAAAAGAAATAATTGTTCCCACAAAGTCGCAAAGGCAAAGAAATAATGAACAATGAATAATTAGTCACTTTAAAATCCTAATAGAAAATTGCGGAATTATGTAACTGTTAACTATTCATAGAATTAGCGAGGAAAAAGAATTGTAAACTCAAGTGTTCTGAAATTAAGTATAAGAAATTATCGTGATATAAACGGTACAATATATCAAGGAATTATTTATTTATTCAACGAAGAAAAAACAAATAATTCAAAGATAGATTGTATAGTTTTTCTGGCGACAGCTTTAAACTATTGCTAATTTTTTGATTCTTAATTTCTGTGAAATATATGGAATAGCGTAAATTATTAACCCAACAATATAAAAGTAATATCTATTATCAGGGTTAAGATTGAAAATTGTCGTTACTAATGATGGGAAGAATAAAATTACAGTTGCTATAGCAAAGAAAGGAATTTCGTACCATTTATTTTTGATAAGAAACCATCCTTGAACTGCATTTGTAAATGCAAAAGAACCAAAAATTGCCATTACGAAAATCAACATTACTTGTGGAAATGATTGTACTCCAACAAGAACTAATTCTGGATTAAAAACAAACATAAATGGAATAACCGCTGTTCTCAAATCATAAATAAATCCTTGGATACCGGTTTGAATTGAATCAGATTTAGCAATTGCAGCGGCTGCATAAGCCGCTAAACCCACTGGCGGAGTATCATCTGCCAAAATTCCAAAATAGAAACAGAATAGATGTGCAGAAATGGCAGGAATTGGACTCATTCCAATAGATTTACTTAAAGTAATTATTATTGGTACTGTAATTGATGCCATCACAATATAAGTTGCAGTTGTAGGTAATCCCATTCCCAAAACTAAACTCGCCAATGCTGTAATAATCAATAAAAGAAAAATATTGCCCATTGATAGAACTTCAACAATTTGAACAATCATACTTCCAATTCCCATATTGACTATTCCTACTACAATACCGGCAGTAGCTGTTGCAAGTGCTACAGATAACATATTTCTTGAACCTGCTTTAAGTCCAGAAGCGATTAATTCTATTGATTCTCTTAGAGCTTTAAGTAAAGAAGTTTTCTTTTTATAGGAATAATAAATCTGTCGAATAAAAATAATTGCGACTATAATTAAAATAGCATTGAAAGCTCCTAATTTTGGAGTATATCGTAAAACTACCAATTGATAAATAAGTACAATTAATGGAATCAAAAAGTAATATCCTTTTTTCATCACGGAAATAAAACTTGGTAATTCACTTTTGGGTAAGCCGGACATATTGAGTTTTGAAGCCTCAAGATGAACAATATAGAACAAGGCAAAATATGAGACAAAAGCTGGAATAGCTGCTGCTTTTATAACTTCAACATAAGGAATCGCAAGATACTCTGCAATAATAAATGCTGCTGCTCCCATAATTGGAGGCATCAATTGTCCATTGGTACTGGCGGCAACTTCTGTAGCTGCAGCAATTTTTCCAGGATAACCAACTTTTTTCATTAATGGAATAGTAAATGTTCCGGTTGTAACTACATTGGCAATACTTGAGCCGGAAAAAAGTCCGGTAAATCCACTTGAAACAACTGCAGCTTTTGCAGGACCACCTTTGAATCTTCCTAATAAAGATATAGAAAGATCATTAAAGAAAATTCCAGCTCCTACTTTATCCAACATAGCACCAAGAAGTACAAAAAGAAAAACTGTCTGAGCAGAAACATCTAATGGAATTCCATAAATTCCTTCGCTTGATAAAACTAATTGTGTTACATATTTTGTTAATGAAACACCTTTATATGCTAGAATTGA
>JAOZMQ010000426.1 GCA_029934195.1 Candidatus Cloacimonadota bacterium
AAGCTACAGAGTAGCGACAAAAAAAGAAAATTCAGAAAAAGTTAGTTTTCGTCCAGATACTAAATAATATCTGAACGAAAAGTCATAATTAACCGGATAGGATAGGTTAAAACCTATCCCTGAAACAATTAAAATCCTGCGGATTAAAAGATTCTCATTTTTTCATTACTCCGGTTTCATTTGTGGAAAAAGAATAACTTCTTTTATTGATGAATTATTTGTAAACAACATTGTTAATCTATCAATTCCGATTCCCATACCACCTGTTGGAGGCATTCCATATTCTAAAGCTTGGATAAAATCTTCATCAACAATATTTGCTTCCAAGTCTCCAAGTTCACGTAAAGAAGCTTGAGCTTCGAGTCTTTCTCTTTGGTCAATTGGATCATTAAGTTCTGTAAAGGCATTGCCATATTCATCTCCGGCAATAAAAATCTCAAATCTTTCAGTAAGATTATTGTTTTCTGGAATTGCCTTTGCCAAAGGTGAAATTTCTCTTGGAAATTGTGTAACAAAAGTTGGTTGAATCAATTTTTCTTCAACAAAAGCTTCAAATAATCCTTCAATTAGTTTTCCCGGACCAGCAACTTTATCAAACTCCATCTCCTTTTCTTTATAGAAATTTTGGATTTTTTCTAAATTAAAATCTGAAGCATCAAAACCTGTTTGTTCTTGAATGAGTTCAATCATACTTGCTCTTCGCCAAGGTCGGTTAATGTTTATTTGATGACCTTTAAAATCGAGAATATTGGTGCCAAGAATTTCATTGCCAATAGTAGAGAGAAGCTCTTCAGCTAATTCCATCATATCGTTATAATCTGCATATGCTTGATATACTTCAAACGCTGTAAATTCCGGATTATGAGTTCTATCCATTCCTTCATTACGGAAGTTTTTACCGATTTCATAAACTCTTTCAAACCCACCTACAACCAATCTTTTTAGATATAATTCGGTAGCAATTCTCAGATATAATGGAATATCAAGAGTATTGTGATGTGTAATAAAAGGACGAGCATTTGCACCTCCATATAAAGGCTGCAAAATTGGTGTTTCTACTTCAAGGAATCCTTTTCCATCAAGGATTCTTCTCATTATAGAAATTACTTTTGCCCGTATTTCAAAATTTCTTTTTATTTCAGGATTCAATAAAAGATCAAGATATCTTTTTCTATATCGTAATTCAATATCTGTAAATTCATCATATTTAACTTTTTTCCCATCAACAATTTTTTCTTTTACAACTGGAATTGGTCGAAGATTTTTTCCCAAAAGAGTTATTTTGTGAGCTTTTATGGAATATTCACCTTTTTCAGTAATGAAACATTCGCCTTCTAATTGAACAAAATCTCCGAGATTTAATAATTTAAATATATCATAATTTTCTTCACCTACAAGGTCTCGTTTTATAAATAGCTGAATTCGTCCAGTATCATCTAACACATTTCCAAAGCCAATTTTTCCTTGTCTTCTCATTCCATTTAATCTGCCACAAACAATAACTTTTTCAGAATTTTCTACAAATTCGTCTTTATTTTCAATCAGAGTTCCGATTTTATGTGTTCGTTTACTGCGAGTAGGAAATGGGGCAACTCCCTTATCTATTATTTTTTGCAATCTTTCTTTTCTTAATTTAATCAGTTGATTTTCATTCTGCATCAGAAACTCCTGTTTTTTTGTTCTCAAATTTAAAAAGAACTATAAATTTCGTATTTATGGATGCTAAAGAATAACTTGGTTGTCTTATAAGACTCTAATCACTCTTTAATAAAAGAATGTTGCTTATCATTTATTCTTTAACTATTCCTTATTATTCTGGAAAAAAAAATACCACTTTATTGTCAAGCATTCTACAAACTCTCCAAAGTATTTGTTTGAAAGCTAAATATTTAATAGAGCAAGCAAATATCATTCACTTTCAGATATTTGTTGAATAATTCTTTTTTACTATCAGCGAAACTTACTAAATTTTAGTCATTTAGTGGGTTTCTCATCTTATAGAAATACAGGGAAAATTATACATAAAATTTTGCTTGCCATTAAAATATTCAATTTCAAATATGTCTTTTGATTTTGTAAAAAATAAAATTGTATAAAAAATAAAATGGAGGATCCTTGATGGATATCTTAAAAAGAATATCAAATAAAACTGCAAAAATAGCAGTTGTTGGTTTAGGTTATGTAGGATTGCCAATGGCAGTAACAGTAGCTCGGAAAGGGTTTACAGTTCTTGGTTTAGACGTTAGCTCACACGCTGTTGAAAGTGTAAATGCCGGCGAAAATTATATCGGCGATGTAGATAGTGAGGAATTAAAAAAATATGTTGATGAAGGGTTACTTCATGCAACAAAAGATTATTCAGAAATAAAAGATATTGATGTTATTATGATAGCTGTACCAACACCACTTGATAAATATCATCAACCGGATTCTTCTTATGTCGTTGCTTCTACTAATTCAATTATTGAGCATGTTTCTGAAAATACTCTCATTGTTCTTGAAAGTACAACATACCCTGGTACAACTCAGGAAATCATTGTTCCAGCTTTTGAAAAAGCAGGTTGGGTAATTGGTGAAAATATGTTTATTGCTTTTTCTCCAGAACGTGTTGATCCTGGAAATAAGGATTATAAGACTAATAATACTCCAAAAGTTGTTGGCGGTGTAACAGAAAATTGTAATAAAGTTTCCAAAGAATTTTATGAAGCAATTCTTGACGCAGAGATTTTCCTTGTTTCTTCACCGGCTGTTGCTGAAATGGAAAAAATCTATGAAAATACTTTTAGAAACATCAACATCGCTCTCGCAAATGAGATGACAATTCTTTGTGAAAGAATGAATATTGATATTTGGGAAGTTATTGAAGCTGCAAAAACTAAACCTTATGGTTTTATGGCGTTCCATCCAGGTCCAGGAGTTGGTGGACATTGTATTCCAATTGATCCTTTTTATCTAACATGGAAGGCACGAGAATATAATTACCACACAAGATC
>JAOZMQ010000427.1 GCA_029934195.1 Candidatus Cloacimonadota bacterium
TCTTTCTTCATGAACTTCTGTTCTTCATGGTTAAAAAATTCCTTTTCGTTCAGATTCTAAATAAGTTTGAAAACTATAGATTAATAAAAAAGGCATACCTGTTAAGTATGCCTATTTTTATTTTAAAACAACAATAATAAATTATTTCACGTATTTCTTTACAATTTCTTTGTATTTACCTGAATCTCGTAAATACTTTAAACCTTCATTAAAATCGTCTCTTAACTTTTTATCTATAAAAGCGACTTTGTAATTTGTTGCGGGAAAAAGTTCATGAATCGTAATCTCTTCAGATGTGTCAGTTTTAGTATTATTCTGTCGATAAAATTTAAAAATATTGATATCACATACTAAAGCCTGAACTCTCTTTTTAAAAAGCAAAGCAACTTGAGCTTCTTGATCATTAGTTTCATCGTACTTAGAATTATTAGCCATAGCATTTTTATAATCTTTACCAAGATATAATTTTGCATTCATAAATCCAGTAACTCTTAATTTACTAAGATTTTCAAGTGAATTAATTGTTAGATTAGCATTCTTTAATGACATTACTGCATTTTGATAAGTAATATGAGAATTAGAGAAAAAGACATCTTTCAATCCGGAAGATTCATTTACAGTTAATGCACCTTGAACACGTTTTGTTTCAATTTCTTTTAGTACTCTTGCAAATGGAACATAAACAGGAACTAAAGTATGTCCTTTATACGCAAGAGCTTCTTTTACAATATCATACTCAATTCCAATATTTTTCTCAGCGATAATATATGGTGGTAATGATAGTCCAATTGCCATTTTCACTTCACCTGAAAACAATGACGTTATTGACACACAAGCCACCAATAATACAAGAATCAAAGCTTTTTTCATTTTAAACCTCCAAAGTTTAATATACTTTAAATACATTAGTTTTCCCTTTTTCAATCAGGATGATTGACTTACGTAGGCAAACTTCGTAGAACTTTTGCCTGCATAAAAGAAAAAACAATTTCTCATTATTATGTAACAAAAACAAATATTGAGCTTAATTTTGTCAAATAGAGATTTATGAAACTGTTACGAAACAATAATTGCAATTCAACAAATGGAGTAGATTAATTTAATTATTCGACAATTTGTGTTTGAATTTTTTTTAAATCATGTCGGGTATTAATATTGAAAAAGGAGAAGATTTCATACTCATGAACTTGAAAATATTTAATTTTAATACTTTTGTAAAAGGACTTTACACGAAGATCATTTTTGATAATTTGCTCTGAAATCGCCTGTAAACAAGTTTTACGGTAAATAGCATGAAGGGGCTCAAATCCCTCTACATGTGATGGAACTAAAGCATCAAAATCCTTACAATGTTTTTTCCAATATTTTAATTGGCGGAGAATTAATCCTTTATTAAGTGATGGCATATCACAAGCAAAAATGAAAACAGCATCACTATTCTCTGATAAGGCATCAAGTGAAGCATGAATGCCACTCAATGGACCTTTATGCTTAAAGATATCATCAATTAAATGGTGTTTATGTGAGAATAAATCAATGATTTCGATCTTGTTTGTATTTATAATTAGTTCTGGAAATATTTGTTCTAAAAGAAAAGAACAATTCATAATAATTGGCTTTCCATTAATCGTAATCAAAGATTTTTCAGAATGAAATCTTAAATTTTTCCCTCCACATAAAATAGAGGCAATTACTTTATTCATATAAAAAAAGGCAACCTTTCGATTGCCTCTAATCATTTATTGCTCAAGTTTATTGAGAATTTGCATATACTCTTTAGATAATTTAGGTCGATTCCCATGTTCCTGTTTTGCAGAATCTAAAATCAAATAGACTGGATCTGATTTTGTTTTATCCATCTCAAACCATTTAATAGAATATTTAATGGTATTTTCCCAGTCTTTTGCACTAAAATATGAATAACAAACATTGGTCATAATATCATAATCTTGTGCGAATTCAGGGAAAGATAATAATTTTACATACCACTTTGCAGCAAGTTTAAAATCCTTTGCTTGAAAAGCAGCCATTGCTCCATTTGAATAAGCATCAGTATTTTCCGGCTCTTTTTCGATAATAGAAGCAAAAAGGTTCTTTCCTTTTTCATACTCTTGTTTTTGAAGATAAATAACCCCAATATTAAATTCAATATCTGTTCTTGATGGATCAATTTTTATAATTTGAGACCAATATTTATGAGCATTTTCATAATCTTTTTTTCCAAAATAATAGTTTCCTAACTGAACTCTAGAAGGAATATCTTCTTGATTAGCTTCTGCAATTTTTACTAAATATTTTGTTGATTCTTCTTGATTACCAATTTTTTGATTGATCTGGACTAACATTTTAATTGGTCGAATATCTTCAGGAGTATAATCAGCTAATTTTATGAAATATTGAATTGCCATATCGTATCTCTCAGCTTTATATTCAATTTCTCCTGTTTTATAAAAACGAATCCAAGCTGATTCTGCTTTCTTTTTGATTTTAGCCAATAATTTTTCAGTTTTCTTATTTTTTCCTGGAACCTCTGCTTTTATTGCTGCAAGATAATATTTTCGTGCTGAAATAAAATTTTCTATAAGTAAATTTCTACTTGAATAATATTCATCAAGAGAATCATAATCTGTATCATTTTTTTTATAATCTTCAATTGTTTGTGAAATATAAATATCTCCGATCATTTCATAAGCTGAAATATAATCAGGACGTTCCGTAATTACTTCTTCAAAAAGTGGAATTGATTTTTCAAAATTCTTTTGTTTCATGTACATTTTTGCACTTCTAAAATTTTTCTTTGCTTTTCCTTTTAGTTTTTCTTGTGCGTTCAATGTAACCGAGAATAGTACCCCAACCATAATCATTATTGCTAAGATTCTCTGTTTTTTCATTTTACCTCCATATACTGTCTATCTTTTTTAGAAATATTTTTTTTTACTCTTCATTATTTGGTCAAGTTTTTTTTATTCTATTTATTTCTTTATGGAAATTT
>JAOZMQ010000428.1 GCA_029934195.1 Candidatus Cloacimonadota bacterium
AAAAAAATCTTTCCGTTCAGCTACTACTGTTAAGTCAAGTTTCAAATGACGCAAAAGATAAACCCCCTTTTCCGAACGTACTCGTTCGCATTCCCCCTATCAAGGGGGATTAAGGTTTCTCCCCTTGGTAGGGGAGATTAAGAGGGGTTTTCAAGCTTGACTTGACACTACTTATAAAAAAATTATTCACTTCTAATCCTATTTGTTAGAATATTGAAAACAGCCCACCAGAAATATTTGATATCTGTCCAGATTGGATGTTTCTTTTTTTCTTTGAGATAAATTCGCTCAGATTCAATATAATTTTCAACTGCTTGCATTCTCAAAGCAACATAAGGCGGAACACATCCGGGTTTATATTTGAAGCGTTCTTTCTTCAAATCTTCAGGGTACTCTTTCAGAAATCTATCACTTAAAGGTCTCACGCCAACAATTGATAATTCTCCTTTCATAAAATTATAAAGTTGAGGTAATTCATCTAACCATAATTTCCTCATAAATTTTCCCCAGGTAGTTACGCGAAAATCAGCTTCTACTTTGCCTTTATCGCCATATCCATAGTTTTCTACCATATAAGTTTGTAAAAATTCAGCATAAGGATGCATTGTTCTAAATTTATAAACAAAAATCTTTTTCCCGCCCTTTCCACTTCGTCTCATTTTAAAAACGGGAGAGTAAGAAGGGTTTTTGTCTTCAGAAGGTTGTTCGATTTTTTGTGCTACATAGTATTGGACACCATCAATTTCTTTTTCATTTATTACTTTGAATCCACAAGAATGAAGTCTTCCAAGTATTTCACATTTTGAAATAGGACGATTTTTACCTTTAGTAACGGCAAAATATATTCCTTTAAGAAAACTAATCTTTGGTAGAATTCTATTAAAAGAGAAATCAATTATAAACATTGGAATTGAGATTAATTTTGGGTATTTATTTACAATACTATTGTACCTTTCATTAATGGTTTCTCCACAGCCGACGAAAACACCACCAATTTTTAGAATCTCATTAACTTTAATAAAATATCTATTTATGCGGCGAAAGTCATTTAATTTGTGTAAGTTTACAAAAAATTCGATAGAATTTTCATCATAATGTTCAATATTAAAACTTGTAGCAGTATTAATAATTGTTGAATTGTTTTTATGAATATTTTCAAGGGCAAGGCTATCATTCAGAAACTCAAATAACTTTTCTTCTTTTTTTAAATATTTGTTAAGTAATTTTACTAATATTGATTCATGAATCCCAATTGGTTTTGCAAATTCAGGATCATATCTTTCAACTTTCTTAATCTTTTGAGGAACATTGTTTTCTGTTTCAGTAATGTCTTCCGGTTCTTTCAAATGAGAAACAAGAGTACTATGAGAAAAGTCCGGCATTTCAGCATCAAATTTAATTGCATAAAAATAAATCCATGCAAAGAAAATTTCTAATAAAGTTGCTGTCCCAAATGTTCCAAAAAAAATAAATCTTGAAAGATGTATGGTTTTGAAAGCCAACATAAAAAAAGTAATTGAAGAAAGAATAATAAAATCTGTGATAATTAATTTTGTAATGATTTCTCTAAACCTCTTCATTTTGAAAAAGGTATATTTTTGGAAAATTGTAGATATAATTAACCAATAACCTACTAATTCTAAAACATACAATGTATATTGTGGTATAACAATTCTTATCGTAGCCGATTTTACCCAAGCAAACAAAAGAAAGGAGAATATTACGATCAAGATGTCAATACCTGCAAAAAAGTAAATTTTAAACCAATTTTTCAATATTGGTCTGTCTTGCATTTTGTATCTTATGTAATGAGAGAGACTCGCAAAAATTATTTCTATAAATGAAGTTGTGAGTATTGTACCAAGAATAATTAATCTTGAATAATTAACTAATTTTAGTCCAATTAATAGTATCGTTATAATTGATAGAAAGGAATAATTTATCAAAAAAGTTTGAGTAAGAAGTTTTCTTAAACTTCTTTGGTCAATGAGATTGAATTTTTTGAATATTGCTGAATATAAAATCCAAGCAATTTCAAGATAAATCAAACTTTGCCAATAATTTGGCAAGACTTTGGTTTTTGTGGCGGGTTTTATCCATGCCATTATCATAAACGATGTAAATACAATGAAGATATCAATTACAAAATAGGAAAAAATATTAATCTTTTTTTTCATTTTAAAACACCTTTCTTTGGCTATCTATATTTTATAAAACAAATAATAAGTAACTAAATTTTATTTTCTTAAAAAAATATTTTATTACACGAAAATGTCTAATTTTGTCAAACATAAAAAAAAGTCATTTAATGGTATTGAACAAAAGCAATATTTCTTGTCTTTTAAATATAATTCTTTTATTGTTTTCTTTAAGGAGATATTACGAAATGAGCTTAACAAATCAGTTAAGAATTATGCATTTATTCAAAAGGCATTAAAATTGCGAATATCATTGATGTTTAATATTTAGCGACTAAGTTGTATTTGTGGCAAAAAAAAATCCTGAATTTATCAGGACTGGTTCGTAATGTTTATAGAAATGATTTTTTTATTATTTGGAACCTGAATGAAAAAGGATAAGCCACGGATTTACGCTGAGTTACACGGATTTAAGAGAATAAATAATAGACGAAAAATAGCAAGAAATTACAAATATTAGCAATATTTTTTCTCTATTTTATCCATTATTATGAAAATTTCAATAAGAATTTATTCTTTTAATTCCGTCCTAATCCGTGCAATCAGTAGCTTTTAATCTTTTTGTTTAGATTCTATTTAGTACTTGAACAAAAACTAACTATTTCTAAATTTTCTTTTTTTATCGCTACTCTGTAGCTTGATTCTCTTTTTATTTTTACCCAACACTAACGCATTGGGCTACATAGATGTCGCTTCTATGAAGCTGAAAAATAAATAAATTCCCAATTAATCTTTCTTCAGGAACTTCTGTTCTTTATGGTTAAAAAATTCTTTTTTGTTCGGGTATTATT
>JAOZMQ010000429.1 GCA_029934195.1 Candidatus Cloacimonadota bacterium
GGTAGGTGGGCAGGAAAAACACGCCGGCAACTAACACGAAAGACCAAGGGATGCTCAAAGTAGGTAAGTCTTCGATAAAGAACATGACGCCCAGCAAGGCCAAAATCCCCGTCCCAGCCCAGATCGTCAGTTGCGTTAACCCGACGCTCATCAAACCGAATGCTTTGCCCGCAATTAATTCCATCGGGCGCAAGGAAGTCGCCCGGATTTCAATCGTGCGGTTCTCTTTTTCATCAGTGATGGCCTGGAGCATATAGCCCCCCGCACTGAGAACAGCAATGATGAACAAGAAGGCAGCGATATAGGGGACAATGAAATTCAGAATGTTTGCACTGTCGAACTCCCGACTCCCATCAGCCGCGCGCACGGTGACGGTGGCCCCCTCGACCAAACGTATCTGTATATCAAAGGGCAGATGGGCAATCAAATTCATCTGTATGAGATTTTCAAAATCGGCCTGCGCTAATTCGCTAGGGCGTTTGTTGAGGTAGAAGAGTTCAACGTGGCCGGTGTTCGTATAATCTTCGGGGATAATAAAATAGCCTTGTAATTCTTTGTTTTCGAGCGCGGTGCGCGCATCGGCGGGGGTGTCATAGGACTGCAACACAATGAAGTTGATGTCATCCTCGGGCGCCGGTGCGGGGATCGCCCCCAAAACGCCCGCCTGATCCACATAGCCCAGGGGCAACTCGCCGCGTTGCCCCACCGCAACAAGGATGCTGATCGCGCTCACCATCACGATGATGAACGGCATCCCCAATGTGCCGAGCAAGAAGGATTTTTTCCAGGCAATTTTTAGGTATTCGTGTTTGGCAACGAGCCAAAAGTTACGCATCCTCGGCCTCCTCTTTTTGTACGACGGTCACAAAAATATCCTCTAGGGACGGCTCGGCAATCTCAAAACGCTCGAGCTTGACGCCATCCTGGTTCATCAGCGCGCGCAACACATCTTGGGAATCGTGCCCCGGTTCCAGCGTCAGATTCCATGTCCCGTTATGTTGGCGTGCTTCCAAAACGCCCGGCAGGTTCGTAAAATCGCCGTGCCCTTCGATAAGTAGCGAGTTGCCGGCGAAATCACGTTTAATGTCATCCACCTCGCCATACAACACCGTGCGCCCGCGATGGATGAGCACAATGCGATTGCACAGCGCCTCCACCTGATACATCTGGTGGGTGGACATAACGATGGTCTTGCCCTGCTCCCGCAGTTGCTCGATGATGCTTTTGACTAAGCGCGTGTTCACGGGGTCAAGGCCGGCAAACAGCTCATCCACAATGAGCAAATCGGGGTCATGCAAAAGTGTGGCGATGATTTGAGCCTTTTGTTGCATCCCCTTACTGAGGTCTTGCACCTTTTTCTTGCGGAAGTCAACTAAGTCAAAGCGTTCCAGCCACGTTTCTAAACGTTCACGGGCGACGCTTTCGGCCACGCCTTTGAGAGTCGCCAAATAAAGCAAGGTGGGCTCCAGTTTGAGGTCTTTGTAAAGCCCCCGTTCTTCGGGCATATAGCCGATACGATTCTTCTTCTCTTCGGTAAGTGCGCCCCCAAATACAGCGACTTGCCCGCTATCAGGCCGGAAAATATCCAGCATCATACGGATGGTCGTTGTTTTTCCCGCGCCATTGGGTCCGAGTAGGCCAAAAACTTCACCAGGAAAAACTTCAAATGATACATCGCGCACCGCGTGAACATCGCCAAAAGATTTTCGCACATTGGATACAGTTATAGTTGCCATGTAAGTCTCCTCTGAAAGTAGTCTCAAGTCAAAAGTATGAAAGTTAAAAGTCAAAAGTTGAAAATCTCGCGCAGAGGCGCAGAGTTTTTATGGATTTTAGATTTGCCCTATGCCATTAACGGGGGTCACTAATAATGAATGAAAATTTTAACGCAAAGGCGCTAAGTTTTTAATTCGTTTTTTGCTTCGATTCGCTGTTTATTTCTGTAGGAGTACGCTAGTAGAGAAACTAATAGAGTTGTTCCTTAATAAGAGAGCGAGAAATTCCATAAGCCGGCACAAATGCCAATCACAGTGTCATCGAGATCCGTGATGTGATTACGAAAACGATGCACCAGGATATTGTAACGTTTGAGGCCCCCAATAGCGTTCTCGACGAAAATACGGACTTGACTAATGGCGCGATTGGCGGCTTTTTGGGCGTCCGTCAATTGGGGCTGAGGATTCTTTTTGCTCTTCCGGGGCTTACGGGTCGGAACTTTGATGTGTTCACCCGTATAGTCCTTTTGAATGCCGAGATAGCCCAAATCCACCAGCACTTTAAGCGCTACAAACCAATCGTCTTCTGGGGGCAGTTCCTCCTTCAACATCGTGTAGTCGTGATTATGGCCTGTAAAGGTGTGCCCCAGAAATACAATGAACTTGTCGCGCGTGCTCAGCACCGTGTTTTTCACGGTGTGGCGTTTTTTTTTCCACTGTAATGCTCACGTTGCGTCGCATCATCTTGGGGCCGCCGATAGGCGCGTTCGGTGACATCGATCAAGATCTCATCCAGGTCATCCAGCGCGGCTTTCAATTCGTCGGGGTTATGGAATTCGCGGTGCGGAAGTACCCCCAACCGCACCAGAGTTTGTTCCAAGAACGGGATGAGTTTATGCAGATTGGTATGCGCTTTAGAGCGGGCCATATCAAACTGCGTGCCTAACACATCAAAGGTCGGATACACTTTATGGTAATACAAGACAAACAGCAACTTGTCACGAGCGGTTGGCAATTTCCCTTTGGCCCCGCCACCCGGTTTACGGTGGCGCGTTCCCGCCGCCACTCCGACTTCATAGACAATGGACTGCATTTCTTGATAGACACACTTAAAGGTCTCCAATAATCGTGAGAATTGCGCTTGGGATAGCCCGGTTAGCGCACGCATTTGGCGATCATCGCGAATATTTAGCATTGGGTAACTCCTTTGGCGTTAGTTTGTGCCAACCAGTTTAGCTGTTTCTTATTGGGGAACAACTCTA
>JAOZMQ010000430.1 GCA_029934195.1 Candidatus Cloacimonadota bacterium
AAATAATTTCCCAATTAATCTTTCTTCATGAACTTCTGTTCTTCATGGTTAAAAATTCCCTTTCATTCAGATACTATTTACAGAATTAGCGAAAAAAGAAAACTATGAGGTCAGGAGTTCTGAACGTTGGAGTTTCTAAAGTAAAGAATGAAATGTTACTGCGATTGTTTTTCTTTCCGTATGCTTCTAAAGATGAAAAAATAAAAATATTAGAAAATTATTTAACTGAGTTAAAAGTACATATTGAGACTTTGCAAAATTTAGGAAATGTACCTCAAGTGAGAGAAAATTGTAATGAATATGAATCTGCCACAATGGAATTTGGAATAGGATATTATTCATTTATTTATGGATGGTATAGTGAATATTTAAAAAAAATCAAAGGAGAATATTAAAATGAAAAACACAAAAAAAGTTTTATTAGTAGCATTAATGTTGATAGGAATAGTATTATGCTTTGCTGAGGAAACAGAATATTCAGTTACAGTAACAGTTACTGGTATCACGAATTATGAAGGTGGAATCTCAATCGGATTATTTTCTAATGAAGAAAATTATTCCAAAGGTGACGTATTTTTAGGAGCGTTTGTAAAAGCTGATAATGAAACAATTACTTATACATTTGAAAACATCCCAGAAGGAGTTTATGCAATTGCAATTTATCACGATGAAAACTCAAATAAAAAGCTTGATTCAAACTTTTTACATATTCCCAAAGAGGGATATGGATTTTCTAATAATGTTTTTGGAACATTCGGTCCACCTAAGTTTGAGAAAGCAAAGTTTGAAGTGAAAAAAGATATTCAGTTAGAAATAAGAATGAAGTATTAAAAAAGGAAAACTAAATTGAACAAAGTTCTAATTCTATATCATTCAGGTTCAGGAAGCACAAAGCTGATCTCAGAAGTATTATCTGAAAAAATGTCTGAAACTTTTGAAACTGATTTGCTTATAGTTAGTAGTTCTTTTGATTATCAGCAAATAGAGAATTATGATCTTCTAATTTTTGGATTTCCAACTTATAGTTGCCAACCATCTCTATCGATGAAGGAATTTGTTGATATTGAACTTCTAAAACACAAACATTACGCAGTTGTTCACCACGTAAGAAACTTATAATTGGAGAAAAAAATGAAAGCTATAATAAAAAACTTACCGTTCGCCAGCATAATTATCTTAAATATTCTAACGGAAGCAAGTATGCACAGCTTAGAAGCGGTGAAACCGTTTGTGCTGCTAATCAATATTATTTTAATTGTGAATTTATTATTGGCAATGAAAATGAAGATCTCAACATATTTTATGTTCGGATTAACCGGAGTTGCAATTTTGGGTGGAATTTCGGTTTTTGCATTTCCTGCTTTCGGAGAAATTTATCTCCATAACATAATCGTGGGATTGTATCTTGGATTGTTCATTGTCGCTACTTTCCCGCCACTCTTGAAGATGAAGCCATTTACCTTTGAATTTTCTGCAAAAGACTATCCAAAAGCAATAGTTGAAGGTTCACAATTCCTGAAAATAAATTTGATTCTCAATTATATTTGGGCTCTCATTTTTGCTCTGTCAATTGTTCTTACAAAAATAAAATATTCGAGTAATAGCGGAATTCAAACCATTGTTTCAACTGTTGTTCCTATTATGTTGCAAGTAATTATAGGAATTCCGTTAACAGTAAAACTTCCGAAAATCTTGATGCAAAAAGTAAAAGGTGAACAATTACATTTTTCATCTATCAAAGAACTTTTTCAAGCAATGCCTTTTGGATTAAATGCAAAAAAAGCTGAAGGTGTATATGAATTGATTCAATTTAAACTTTCTGGAAAAGAACCAACAAATGGTTATCTGACCATCAAAAATAAAGAGTGCACTTACACGGAAGGAATTGCCGAAAACCCAAAAACTACAATTATATCAGATTCTGAATTGTGGCTGAAAATATCTAATAATGAAGTTTCCGGTGATGCTGCTTTGATAAATAAAGAATATTCCGTTGAAGGTGATGCTTCTATTTTATTAAATCTCAGCAATCTATTTTCTTCTGCAGATGAACCTGTTTTAAAAGTTAATAAACCTGCAAAATCTGAATTTAAATATAAAATTTTTGAGCCGAATAGAATAAAAAAAGCGATAGTTTTCGATGGCGGACCGCGAAGCGAAAAATTGAGCAAAACAACATTTATGGTAAATAATTTCTCAAAAGGTTTGCAAGAATCAGGAGCAGAAGTTGAATATATTAAGCTAAAAGATAAAAAGATAAATCCTTGTTCCGGCTGTTATGAATGTTGGACAAGAACTCCGGGCGAATGCATCTATAAAGATGATATGACCGAACTTCGCCAGAAAATTCGCAAAGCAGATTTAGTGATTTTTTCATCACCACTTTATATCTTTAATGTTACCGGAATTATGAAAAATTTCTTGGATAGATTGTTACCGAATATTAAACCTTACATGCTGATAAAAGATGGGCAAACAATGCATCCACACAGATTTGAAGAAGATAACGAGCAGGGATTTGTCGTTTTCAGTGCCGCGGGTTTTCCAGAAGTTGAACACAATTTTGACGGTTTGAAATCATCGTTCCGTTGTTTTAGCTCTCATATGGAAAAAGCTTTTTTGATGGGTGAGTTTTTCCTTCCTGCTGCTGAAATTATCGTGCATCCAATTTATAAAAAATTACGTGATAATATAGCTAAAATTTGCCAAACTGCCGGAAAACAAATAGTAAATGAAGGTAAAATTGATGTCGATTTAATGACAGAGTTAGCAAGCACAAATATTTCAAAAACAACCTTTCAAAGTCAGGGAGATAATTTTTGGAAATCGATGGATGGTAAAAAATCTTATCTGAAAGAAGTTCCTAAATTTTAGTGCTTTTTTATATAAGACATTAATCTGAGTTGTTGTTGGTAATTTTAAAATTGTAGTATAGTTTGAAAATTAGACTCAATGATTTCTAT
>JAOZMQ010000061.1:0-1248 GCA_029934195.1 Candidatus Cloacimonadota bacterium
GTGGTTGTCTTTAGAATTTTATTGGTTTCCCTTTTTTTTGAAAACCTATGAGGTCTGGTTTTCGACCTTTTGTGCAAACTCTACTCAATAAAAATTCTAAGTTTTATACTGATTGAATCTTCATCAATAGATAAATTTACAATATCTCCAAGTTCTCCTTTTGATGCGAGAGAAAATATCTCATCCCAATTTAATGATGAAAAATCGAAACCGGAGCTTCCAAATTTAGAATGGATTGTTGTTTGTGTTGGGATAAATTTAGCTCCAAGTTTAACTATCGATAGAGGGATTGAAACATCAATAAAAGGAGAAGATACTTTATCTTTCCAAATACAAATTTTCAACATCTTTTTTTGAGATAGTTTTTTGTTAACCTCGTAATTTTTTTTTTCAACAAGAACATCAAGTAATTTTACAGCATCGCTTGAACTTATGGTCTTATTAGCCAACATTTCAAGAATTTTAGTTTTAGCCTCCACAAATATCTCCTTGATTAGTCTTCTATTGCTTTCAATAATTTCTCAGCTTCAACAACATTAATTTTTCCTTTTTCAAGCATTTTGAGAATCATTAATCTACTCTCAGAAATATTTTGATTTTTTTCAGCAATACCTTCATTTTCAACTTTTCCCAAATTACTATTTTCTTCTATTTCAGATTGTTCTTTAGAAAATTTATTCATTTCACCGTTATCATTTAATGGATGTTCTTCTGTTTTCTGTGGTTGGTCTGCATTTTCCGGTTCAGGTTTGTCTGAATGAAAATCTTTTACATTATAGGAAAATTTTTTCCCAATTCCTTTGCCAATTTCGCCCATAATTTCTCTAAGTTCTTTTTCAATTGAACCTAATGTTGAACCTAAATCAAAGGAGATATCACTAATATCATCTGTCTTTTTTTTACCAAAATTGCTTTTATTTAAATTATTAAGTTTCTTTCTAAGATTAAAGATTTTCTTTCTTGTGGGATTTTTTTCAAATTTATCTGAAAATTTTTCTGTGACATTTTCTTCAACTTTATCTGAAAATTTTTCTGTAACTTTTCCTGTAACTTTTTCAAGTGCTTTTTTTGCAGCTTGAATCCCTGATTCTAATTTATCTTTTCTTTCCGGATTCCAAAAATCTTTATTTTTTTTTATGGCTACTAAAGGTTCTGATAAAATAGCTAAAGATCCATTTTCATTTTCTGCCAAAATTTTTACTTGACCGCCTCCTTTAACCATTGATATTTTCTTTTTACTATCGACTA
>JAOZMQ010000061.1:1258-10994 GCA_029934195.1 Candidatus Cloacimonadota bacterium
ACTTTTGCAATTGTATAATCTCCGTCAACACCGACATGAAAACTACCGTTTTCGACAAAAGCTACAAGATCGTAATCAATATCATCTGGAATAATCAATTGAATTTTCCCATTTTCATTCTTAAAATTAAACGCTCCTTTTTCTATAGATAGAAATTCATAGTAAATACTACCATTTTCTGATTTTACATCAACATTTTCAAAAAGTCCTTTAATAATTCGGACAGATCCATTTTCTTGATTAACGATCAATGTTCCCGAAACATCAGTCATTTTACAAGCGCCATTTTCACTTTTAATATTGAAGTTACCTGAAGAATTAAATACTTTGATAGAACCATTTTCCAAAACAGCAATAAATTCTCCACTACAATTCTTTATTTTATTCGAACCATTTCCGTTTTGTATTTTAAACTTTGACACTAAATCAATTAATTGAATTGCTCCATTTTCAGAAGTAATTTCAACGTTTGAAACATCAGGAATATTTATTTCAATAGCTGCTTTGAAAATTTTTGAATCTGTTTCAGAAGAATCTGCAATAATTAATAATTGGTTATCAGCATCATCATATTTTACATTTACTACTTCTTCAAAATCAATTTCTTTTTCAGAAGTTAATTCTACTTTAATTACAGCTTGCTCTGTTTCTGATTTTTTAATTAACACAAAAAATAAGTCAGTATTTACATTTAATGTGCATTCTGGTTTTACATCAACCGTGATTGTTTTTACTATTTTGTTCATTTTCTCCTCCTATTTTGAAAGCTTTTGTAAAGCTTCATTTACTGACATTTCCCCATTTTCAATTTTGGTTAATATCATTGTATAATTTTCTTGTTCTGCAGATTTTTTGTTGTCCGAACATATTTGCGATGTTATTTTAGCTAACTTGCTTTTAACTGTTGGATATGAAATTTTTAACCTTTTCTCTACTTCTTTAATATTACCCTGAGCACAAAGAAAAATCTTAACGAATTCTTGCTGAGAATTTGTTAAAGATCCCAAATCGCCGTGTCCAAATTTCCCTCGAATGGTTAAATCGCATTTCTCACAATAGTATTCCACTACTGACAAAGTTTCATTACAAACAGGACATTGCTTCAATCTTTTGTTCATTTTTAGTTCTCCTTAATAATCCAAGCTTGTGATTGAATTTTTAAATATTGAGATACAAATATTTTTCAGTTTGATTTCGTCAAGAAGAAATTAATATATTCAAAATTAAAATCAATAATATTAATACGAAGCTTTAATTAATCAATAAATAATGTAAGAAATTTAATTTAACTACTGTAATTGGTTCTTTTTTGATATTATAATGAAAAGCAAGTAAATTAGTAAAATTAATAATTCTAACCCCAAAAGTATATGTTTTTGATATGTTGAATTTTGATTTTTATATCAATTTTGGTTGTTTTGAAATTGTTTTCACAAAAATAAATTATCGTTTTTTTGAGATATATTTTTTTTGAGTTAATATAAGTGAGGATTTACCTTTTCTGAATTTATTTCTCTCCAATGGAATCATCATTGCAATTTAAAAAAGAAATAAAATCGGAGGATAGAATCATGAAGAAGACGATCTTGGTTTCAGCCCTTTTAATCCTAATAGTAACAGCTATTTCAGGAAGAAGTAACCAGTATTCACCAACAACAATGAAAAACAATTCTTCTTTTAAATCTCATTCATCATTTACTTTTAGCCAAGAGGACAAAGTAACACTTGGAATTAGTTTCAAACAATCACACGGGAAAATTTATATCTCATCAATTGGTAATGTTTATAATGTAAGTAAAGAACTGAAAATAGGTGATAGATTAGTATCTCTCAATGGAAATAATTTTTGTAACATCTATCAATTACGAAAGTATATTCAAAGATTTAATCCTAACAATAGCCTAATAATTGAAGTTGAAAGAGATAACAATATTTTACGATTTTATATTATTGCTCAGAAAAATTGAGATTCTTTTAAAAAGTTCAAACTAATCAAAAAAGCGACTTGTATTTAAGTCGCTTTTTGTTATTAATATTTGGATAGATAGAAAACCATTGAGTTTCAAATGGATATTCTAAAAGGAAAGTAAAAAATTGCAGCGATTTTACTGAGCAATTATATGCAACCAATCACCAAGCAGAAATTGTAATCTTCCTATTAATAATGAAATTCTTGCCATTGTAGTATAGCCAAAAGCTGAACCGAAACTAATCATCAAAAAAATGACTCCGATTTTAGCAATACCTCCAAAAACGCCTTCATGCTTTTTACTGAAATAAAAATAAATAACCCCTGTGAATGTTCCAATTATCAACAAAAAATTTCCAAAGATTTCAATAATTCCACTTCCTTTAAATGGATTAATCATTGTGGCAGAAAGTTGATTGATTACATCTGATTGTAAAAATCTAATCAAACTAACCCCGGCTGTAGTTCCAATCATTAATGAAATCGGAAACCTACTTAACCAATCAATTTTTGGTATTAAACGAACTAACATCATAAAACCGAGAATTGCCGGAATTATCAAAATCCAATTGGCTCTAAAATCAGTGGTGAGAGGAACATATAAGTTGGGTTTTAGAATACTAAAAACTGTGTACATAAACCAATAACCTGCCGACAAACCAACAAATACTTGCTCTGCAACTTTATAAAAAGGATTATCTTTATAGAGAAAACTAAAAATACAGAATGTAAAAAAAACTCCGATCCAAATTCCAATTCTTTCCATGATTTCTCCTATATTTCTTTTCTTTTATTAATGTAATAGTTGATATTTCCAATTACAATAAAGATTATTATTATCAAATGTGCAATTGATTGAGCATCCATTCCGCTTGTTGCAGTTCCGGGTGAACCGATAAGTAATTCATATTCAGCAGCTCCTTTTAATCCACCAAGAAGTCCAACTAACTGTTCTTGATCGTTTACATAAGGCAAAATCGCCGGAGCACTAACCGCTGTAACTCCACCGGAAGTTTTTACTCCATAGGCATCATGGGCAATTTGAACCCATTCTTTGATTCCCGGAGTTCCAGCTGAAAGCGTAAAAACATAACTGATATTATCAAAATTGTAAATTCCATCCATAATTGGAAGTTCTGAAACTAAAGTGCCTAATTGGTCGGAAGGAAAAACGTTGCGGAAATTTTTCCCCATTTTCTGCATTGTAACTTGTCCACCTGTTTTGTATCCCAAAGTAACGTAATCTTCTCCATATTTTAAATCTGGAAATTCTGATGCTAATTGACCAAGAATGTCTTCATACATAGAAATTCCCATTGGCCAGAAAGCTGTAAAAATAATCTTATGTTTTTTTCTGAAAGCATGTTCAACAACTGCTTTTGCCATTGGATGAAGTTCCGGTTTGCTCGCAGGATCATAATCAAAAGAAATAATCACTCGACTTCCACTTTGAGTATTTTCTATAAGATTGAATGCTTTTTCAACATTCTCAGTTGTTTCAATTTTAAACCCCAAAGTAAAAATTAAAGGAAGTGCGACTCCGAGAAAAATTAAAAGGAAAATTATGCGACGATCTAAAGGTTTATGAGTAGCCATTTTTTAATTACCTCCAAGATAAGATCTCTCTATACCAAGAATTATCCTGATAGAACTACCGATAATCCCAAGTCCAGCACCTATCATAATTGCTCTCTGTCCTGCTGTATTTGGATATTTCATAATGAAACTTGCAATATTTGGTAAATGAAGAAAATCAAGTGAATTTGGAAGCCAACCTGTAAGATAAGTTCCGAGAGTTGTTCTTCCTAACATTACGAGAATTGCAGAAACTACAAGAAGTTTAGATTCAAAAGTTCTCCCAATAAAAGCACGATATGCAGCTGAAGCAATAAAAAAAGCTAATAAAGAAAACATTGTAGCAGATAAATTTTGATAAACATTATCAAAAAGGTAATCAAATGGTTTTTTATCTCCGAGAAATGACGAGATGGATTCGCCGTGTCCCAAAAATCCAGCATTTGTTTCCATTCCCCATAAAACACCCAAAACAACCATTAAAATAAAACTAAACAATGTTACAATTGAATATTGCCAATTTTCCATTTTGAATTGTATTTTATTCAAATTTACTTTGAATAAGCTTAAATTTCCGAGAATGATTGCGAATCCGGAAATTATCAAAAACCATTCTTCTATAGTTCCACTAATTGTTCCAAATGGTCGATGAGGAATAAAATCACTTACAATTACGATAATTCCAGCCATAAAAGTAATCAATAAAGGTAATTTATTTTTCATTTTTTCTCCCTATTGGTTTGTTAAAAAATCTTTTAAAAATGATATTTGAAACATCTCAAAAATAACTCCGATAAAAAGAAGAGTTACAAAAAGTGCTTTTCCAACATCCTGTCCTTTTAGGCTTCCAAGTTGGTGTGGATCTTTGGATAAATAAGCAGAAGCAGCAAAAAGTTCTTCTCCAATTAAAGTATAATCACAGGCAGCAACAAAAAACGGTAATTGACTCGGCATCGCTGTTCCGGCCACTTGAATTGCTCCGCTTGAAAATCCTGTTTCTGCGAGAATAAGAGATTCTGCGTAAAAAGTACCAAGATAAAAATTTGCTGCCGGTTTTTCTCTTACAATAATTCCATCAACACCTGCAACAAAACCAAATTGGTCATCAGTTAGATAAAAAACAGAATCGGGTTTATAAGCATCTGGTCTTCCAGCTTTAATAAAAGCTTCTTTTACGATTTCGCGAGCAGTTGAGAGAACCATTGAGCGGTTGACAGGAACAATAATTTCAGCATCATATTCAGCAGCTTTTTGGGCTAAATTTCCTAAAATTGTTAATCCGGCAATAGTCTGCATATCGTCAATATCAGCGGTTCCGGGAATATACAGGATTGGTTTTCCCATTTCAGTAGCTCTTCCAACAGCTTCATCCATAGAATCTAATCCGCTGATTTTTCTGATATATAAATCTTTTCCGGAACGAGCTGAATAAATATAGTAAATAATTGAAAAAACAATGATTAATGTAAATAGCAACAAAGCTTTTTTATCAGTATTAAACCATTGTCCGGTAGGGGTTACAACCAATTCAACCTTCTCAATCATTTGCCCTTTAATATTATGAAATTCTATAAGATAAGTATATTCTGTTCCGGGGTTTATTCCTTTCTTATCAAGATAGTTAGACTTTGTTGGATCAAGAGTAGCAATTTTCTCATAAGATTTCAAAGATTCTTTTCTGTTAAGTATTATTTTACCCGAAATCCCACTTTGATGCCATTTGATTAAAACCCCTGTCCCATCATCGTTAGGGTTATCAATTACTTTGAACATTAAGGAATCTGCAAATAAAAAGTTCAAAAAGAAAATAGCTATTACTAAAAAAATTAACTGCCTTTTCTGCATAATTACTCCTAAAATAGATTTTAAAATATATATTGCTTACTAATTTATTTCATGAAAATTATATTCAAATCTGAATCGTTTATTAGAAATATCAAGAAATTAATTGAAGTTACGATTGTCAATAAATTTAGTTTTCCGATCATTTTAAAGAGATTTAGCTAATCGCAATCCAATATATTTTCTTTTTTGATAAGGAATTTCACTACTTATTGATTTTGGTCGGCACAGAATTTCTCCATATTTCCAATTTCCTCCTCGTACAGCTTTTTTGGTTGTCTCTTCGTGTTCATTATCAAAACACCATTCAGAGACATTTCCACTCATATCATAAATTCCAAGTTCGTTTGACAATTTTTGTTTAACAGGATGAGTTTTATTTTCAGAATTTATTGAAAACCAACCGACAGTATTTAAGGAATCTGAACCGCTGTAGATATAATTCTCAGAAATATCCCCTCCTGAAGAAGCAATAGTCCATTCTTCGACAGTTGGAAGACGGTATCCATTATTTTCAGGAATAAATTCTATAAGATGTTGATTTATATTATAGCAAGGGAGCAAATTTTCAGAAAGACTTTTTTTGTTACAATATTCAATAGCTTCATACCAACTTATTGATTCTACCGGTAAACTATCACCTTTAAAAAATGAATTATTCTCATCAAAAAGAAGCAACCATTCTTTTTGAGTAACTTCATTTGTAGCTATATAAAAATCCTGAGTAGTTTCTTCAAAATCCAAGTTATTGTTTGAATGATTTTTTTTTGAATATTCTACAAAAACAAAACCATCAAGCTTGTTTGTTCTTTCTTTTAGGTCGATATTGATTTTTGATTCAATTTTATCCGTCACATAAATAGTATCTCTAAAAGACTCAAAACCACGTTTGGAAATTTTCATTTTATATTTACCAATGGGAACGCGACTAAATCTGGTTTTTTCATTTCCGATATAAGATTCTTCATTGCCAATTAATTGAATTTTTACATTTTCAATATTTGAGGTAAAAGAAATTGTCCCCGAAGGAATTTCAGGATACAAATCTAAATCATAAGTTTTGCCGGTAATAAGTTCTTGTGAGAAGAATATTGGTTCAGCTCCAGACATTTCAATTTTGATTTCAGCAAGATCGCATTTTAAGCGAATATTTTTATTGGAATCTACATACTTATTATTGATTTTTACTTTAGCTTTTTTGAATGTATTAATATTGATTGTGCTAAAAGTTGGTTGGCATACAAAGGTCAAATCCTCTTTTTGAATTGCCGTAATTTCTGTTTCAAGAGTATCACTATAAAAAAAATCATTCTTTACATGAAAGGAATATTTTCCAATTGGTAAATCAAAAATGGTGTATGGAGTTTCGTAAGGAGTTTTTTCTCCATCTTGGAAAATCCTACATCCGGCTTCCGGCTCTGAAATAATCGTAATATCACCAACTATCTTTCGTGAGGCTAAAATAATTTCTAAGTTATCACCTGCTTTAAGATCAATCTCTTGTATATTGGTTTCATAAACATCTGAAATTCCTTGAATTGAATATTTCCCCGGTTTCATTTTTCTAAATTTATGAGGTGTTTCTAAATTCATTGATTCATTATTGAAATAGATCATCATTTTTTTTTGTGGTGCTGATTTGATTAAAAGGTTTGCAACATCTTTGCTTAATTTATAAGTTTTAATTAGAAATTTGCTTCCTTCAACAATAAGCTCTTCCTCAATTGCACCATAACCTTCCTTAAAAATATGAATTGAATATTTCCCTGGGTACAAAGAAACATAAACCGGCGAAGGTCCATAAACAACTGAATCTATCGTTACAATTGATTTTCTGGGCTTGGTATCAATTTCTAATTTAATTTTTTTTAACTTTTTCATTTTAAAAGAGAATTTGGTATCATCCTCTGTTATTTTAATTTCTTTATTTATTGATTTATATAGATTTTTCTCAATTCGGATTTTATGCTTTCCTATACCTAATAACTGAGGTTCTGCGATATTTTTTTTAACTTCATCTATATAGAAATCTACGCTATCGGTTTTAACAAAAAAGTTTATTTCAACAGGTGGAGGAGGAGGAATATTAATCAATTTTAATTGATAATTTTTATCTTTTGAAACTCTAAATTTATAATCTTTGATGATATTTAGTCTGAAATCTTCATAATCGGTTCTTTTAATTGTTAAAAAAGTTTGGTTTCTTTTTAAATCAATTTTATATGTATAAGAGAGACTATCCCAATCAGATTTGATTTTTCTTGAACCAAAAGCAAATCTTAAACCTTCAAGTTTGCAAATTATTTCTAATCTGGAAACTTTTAAACTATCATTTTTTTCAACTTCAATAAAAGAATCTACCTCAAAATTACCAAGCGAAAAGAGAGCAATATTGGTCAACAAAATGAAAACTAAAACTAAAAAAAATTTCAAAACTAACTCCTAAATTTATACTATAATGAAAAATCAATTTTTCAAACAAAGGTGTCAATTGATTTTAGGAAAATCTTTCTTTGGTTACTATCAATAAATCTGTAGCTGTAGAATAATTGCGAAAAATGGAGTGAAATATTTTTAAAATCAGATTTTTGGCATCTATTAAAAATATTCATTTGTTGTCCTAGATTCATAGTAAAATTTAAAAACAGGTTGAACCATATAACTATCATTTTCATTCATAAGATTTGATAAACTAATGCCAAGTAAACGGATTTTTCGGTCTTTTATCAAAGAAATTTGAAGAATATTTTTGGCTGTCTGAAAGATTATTTGTGCATCTGAAACAAAAGATCTCAATGTTTTACTTCTTGAGGCAATTTCAAAATTTGCGTATTTGATTTTTACTGTAATTGTTTTTGCCGAGATATTGCTTTTTATCATTGTAGTCGCTATTTTTTCAGAATCTGATTTCAAGCATTTTAACATTAATTCTATATCATCAATATCATCAGAAAATGTTCTTTCAGATCCTATTGATTTCCTTGCACCATTAATTTTTACTTCTCTATTATCAATACCTCGTACAATGTTATAGAAAAAATACCCGGCTTTACCAAAATTTCGGAGCATATCGTTAAGTTTGACTTTCTTTAAATCTGCACCATTAAAAATACCCATAGATTTCATTTTTTTTTCAGTAACTTTTCCAATCCCATGGAATTTTCCGATCTTCAAGTTTTCCAGAACTTGCAAAGCTTCTTCAGGTCTGATAACCGTTAGACCGTTGGGTTTATTCATGTCGGAGGCAATTTTTGCTAAAAATTTATTGTAAGAAACTCCAGCTGATGCAGTTAATTTTGTTCTTTCAAGAATCTTCTCTCTGATTTCGATAGCAATATGTGTAGCAGATTTTATGTTTTTCTTATTTTCTGTAACGTCTATATATGCTTCATCAAGTGAACATGGTTCGACAAGATCACTGTATTCATAAAATATCTCTCGCATTATTTTTGAAGCTTCTCGATATGCTTCAAAACGTCCTCGCACAAAAATTGCTGAAGGACAAAGTTTATAAGCTAAAGCTGATGGCATTGCAGAATGGATACCAAATTTTCTAGCCTCATACGAACAAGTGCTAACTACTCCACGGCTATCAGGTGAACCTCCTACAATCAAAGGTTTACCTCTATATTGTGGAAAATCTCTCATTTCTACGGAAGCAAAAAAGGCATCCATATCTACATGAATAATTTTCTTTATTTTGTTTTTTTCTGTCATAATTCAAACAAATCCCTTTCTATATTATATTAGATATTTCTTAAGATTTTTTTGCTGACCATAAGCGGAAATTTCTTTTTAAAATGAATTCATTGTTTCTAATATTTATTACAAGCTTGTAAAAGTTCTTTATAGGTCAACTTTTTACTTATTAAATTATATTTGTACAAAAGCTACTATGTTTTATTGAATACATTAAAAATCTTTGATAATCTGGAATTGGTCGTTTCCAGCTTGCCTTAAGGAAAAAGATAATCTACTTTCAGCTATTTTAAAGGATCAGAAAATCTTGCAATTTTTTTAATTGACAGAATTATGCTATATTGTCTTTAGTTCAGCCACTTAAATAAGTGGAGGAAAAAAATGGCTGTAAAAATTGATGAATCAACCTGTGTTGGCTGTGCTGCTTGTATAGAAAGTTGCCCTGTTTCAGCTTTAGAAATGGTTGATAGTAAAGCAAAAGTCAACGAAGATACTTGCGTTGATTGTGGTGCTTGTATTTCTACTTGTCCAGTAGAAGCAATTACAATGTAAATGATATATTCTTTAGCCGGTGTAAAGCCGGCTTTTTTTTTGAGAGAAGAAATGAAATTTGGTAGGAATTGAATATCATATTTAGTATCTGAACGAAAA
>JAOZMQ010000431.1 GCA_029934195.1 Candidatus Cloacimonadota bacterium
AATTTCCTAATTAATCTTTTCTTCATGATCTTCAATCCTTCATGGTTAAAAAATTCTTTTCGTTCAGATACTATATATTCATTTTTTCTCATTTCACAAAAATAGATGCAACTCGATATCCGTCTGTGGCACTTGAGACAATACCGCCGGAATAACCTGCACCTTCACCGATTGGATAGAGATTTTCAACATTCAAAGATGCAAAATTTTCTCTGCTTCGCAAAATTCTTACAGGGCTTGAAGTTCTTGTTTCAGGTGCAAGCAATAATCCATTAGAAATAAATCCTTTTATTCGTTTGTCAAATTTTATCAAAGCGGATTTAAGAGCATCTGTTATTTGTGGCTGATAGATATTTTTTAAATTAGATTTTATAACTCCGGGATTATAGCTGGAATTGATTTTTTTGTTTTTATCAAATCCAAGAAAAGAATCAGTACTTTCTACAGGAGCATAATAGGGATAATTCTTTAAAAAACATTTCTTCTCAATATGTCTTTGAAAATGAACTCCATCTAAAATTCCATTACCAAAATCATTTGCATTAACTGAAACGACAATTGCACTATTTGCGAATTTTTTATCTCTATTGTAGTAACTCATTCCGTTCAAAACTTGAGAATTTAATTCCGATGTAGCAGCGACAACTGAACCACCTGGACACATACAGAAACTATAAACTCCACGATCTTTTAGTTTATGAGTTAATCGATAACTTGCGTGTCCAGTTAAGTTTATATCAACTTTCTTTCCATAGAAGGCTTCATCAATGAATGTTTGAGGATGTTCTATTCTGAATCCTACAGCGATAGGTTTGCTCTCAATCATAACCTGTCTGTCATATAAGAGTTGAAATAAATCACGAGCAGAATTACCAACTGCCAAGATCAATATTTCTGGAGAGAATGACAAACCATTTATCGTGACAGAGACTAATTTGTTTTGCGAAATTTTAAAATTTTCTAATTTACTTCTCCAATGGAATTTTACTCCTTTTTCAATTAAAAAATTGCGAAGATTCTTGATAATATTTACCAATCCATCAGTTCCAAGGTGGGGGAGAGCCTCGAATTTGATTTCTGGTTTTGCTCCAAATTTAATCAAATAATCTAAGATTTTTTCAGTATAGAAATTTCTACCTCGCGAAGTTAGTTTTCCATCAGAAAAAGAACCGGCACCACCTTCGCCAAATTGAACATTGGAGTTTAGATCAAGATTGCCGGTTTCCCAAAAATTTTGAACTATTTTTGTTCTTTCCTCAATGGAATCTCCTTGTTCAAAAATTTCAGGAGTAAATCCTTTTTCAACCAAAGAAAGAGCAGAAAATAAACCTGCCGGTCCAGCACCAATGATGAAAGGACTGTGATTTGAAAGGAATTTATGCGGAACTACATCAGGTATTGGTTTTGAATACATCATCAAATCATGATGAGGTTTAATTTTTCCAGCAAAAGAGAAGAATAAAGTGAAATTGTACTTCAAATTATATTTCTTTCTAGCATCAATAGATTTTCTTATGATTTTAACATCGAGGACATCATTTTGATTGATTAAAAATTTCGATGCGATCAAATTAGAAAAGTCAAAATTGGATTCAATTGGAATCAGAATGTTTTTAACGACATAATTTTTCATGTTTTTTATTCTGTGATGTATTTTAAAGAGAATTCATTTCCACTGATTTTTTTAAACAATTCTTCATATTTTAATTCGCCTGATACTTGAATAACATCGTTCAATAAAAATGCTCCAAATTCTTTTGGCATTTCCAAAATTGAATTGATTTTTTGCTTTTGAGTGAAGACTTTTTTCAACATTTCACAAGTGACATCTCCCATAAAATAGTTGTGTAGATAAATTGGATGTGTAGTATGATGGATTCTAAAACCCCAGACAGGTTCGTCTGCATATTGAGGTTCGTCAAGAGTTTCTTTATCAATTTTCCAAAGAAGTTGATGAATATCATCAAGAGATTCTAATTTATTCAAATACAATTCTTGATCAAATAAAATTGTTGGAATAGCTCTTAATGAATTGATTTTTCTCCATTTTTCTAAATTGCCAAATGCTATTTTTGCTTCTTCGATTTTTCCTTTAAAAAATTCTGTATAAAAGATTTCATCATAAATAAAATTTCCAAAAAGATTAGCAATTCCCTCTGAAACGATACCACTAATTCCACTATTAAGTAAAATATCATCGGGATCAATATTTGAAAAATGAGTTGCATGACCTGTTTCATGCATTAAAACTCCAAATTCATAATACTTGTCTTTTACATTTGCTAAAATTCGTGAATCTTTTCCTAATTCGATAGTGAAATTATATCCCCATTCGGATTTATTTTTTCGAGGAAAAATATCATAAGTTGTATTTTGATTAGAAATATCAAATCCAAATTTATTATATAGTTTTTTGATTGGTTCAAAGAAATTGGACATTTTTACAGAAGCATTCATTTGTGGAGCAATTTCTGATGTTATGAAGGCACTATCCCAAGGTTGTAAGTTATCTTTTTGAAGATATTTTTTAGCAAAATCTTTACGCAATTTCTTCATTTTTGGAAGTGCAGTTTTAATTTCTTTTCGCCAATTTGAGAAAATATTCCGACTTAATTCGCTACCATCAAGTGAATATTCTACAAAATTATTGAAACCATTTAATTTTGCATATTCATTTCTCATATTCACAAGCTCAAGAAATCCACCATCAAAGAGAGGTTTATTTATTTGTGCTCGTGCAAGATACGCTTTTTTTCTAATATTTTCGTCTAAATTGGTAGAAAGAATATTTGCAATTTCAGGTGACGAAATTTGTTTTCCATCAAGTATAGAACGATGTTGATTTAATGTCATTGATAATTTTCTTGTTAAATCTCTTATTTTTTCATTTAAATCATTGATTTCCTTACTCTTATGGTACGGCTCGAATGATTTATATT
>JAOZMQ010000432.1 GCA_029934195.1 Candidatus Cloacimonadota bacterium
TTTTCGTTCAAGTACTATTTTAGTAATTAAATATATGTAAGTATATGTTAAACAACACCTTGATCAAGCATTGCTTCTGCAACTTTAATAAATCCTGCTATATTAGCACCTTTTACATAGTTTACAAAATCTCCATCTTTTCCATACTTAACGCATGCTTGATGAATATCGACCATGATACTATGAAGTTTGTCATCAACTTCTTTGCGAGACCAAGAGTATCTCATACTATTTTGTGACATTTCAAGTCCAGATGTAGCTACACCACCTGCATTTGCAGCTTTACCAGGTCCATAAAGAATTTTATTTTCAAGGAAAACTTCTACACCAGCTGGAGTAGTTGGCATATTTGCTCCTTCTGAAACACAAATACATCCATTTTTAACAAGTAATTTAGCTTCTTCTTCATTTAACTCATTTTGAGTTGCACAAGGGAGTGCAATATCACATTTTACAGACCAAGGTCGTTTACCTTCAAAATATTCTACACCATATTTCTTTGCATATTCTTTGATCCTACCACGTTTGATGTTTTTTAACTCCATGATATATTCCCATTTCTCTCCATCAATACCGTCTGGATCATAAATAAAACCGCTTGAATCGGAAAGAGTAACAACTTTTCCACCAAGTTCATTTACTTTTTGTGTAGCATATTGAGCGACATTACCTGAACCGGAAATTGCAACTATTTTACCTTTAAAACTTTCGTTTTTAGTAGAAAGCATTTCTTTTGCAAAATAAACTGCTCCATAACCTGTAGCTTCTGGTCTAATTAGTGATCCGCCCCATTCAAGTTTTTTCCCTGTCAAAATACCTGTGAATTCATTGCGAATTTTTTTATACATTCCAAACATAAATCCAATTTCTCGTCCACCAACACCAATATCACCAGCCGGAATATCAGTGTTTGGTCCAATATGACGGAAAAGTTCCATCATAAACGATTGGCAGAAACGCATAACTTCGCCATCAGATTTGCCTTTTGGATCAAAATCAGAACCACCTTTACCACCGCCCATTGGAAGTGTTGTAAGACTATTTTTGAAAACTTGCTCGAAGCCTAAAAATTTGAGGATACTTAAATTTACACTTGGATGGAAACGAAGTCCACCTTTATAAGGTCCAATAGCACTGTTAAATTCTACACGAAAACCTCGATTGACTTGAACATCACCATTATCTTTAACCCAAGGAACTCTAAAAATAATTGCTCTTTCCGGTTCAATAATTCGTTCAAGAATATTTGCTTCTTTGTAACGTGGATTCTCTTCACAAACATCCCAAAGTGATTCAACTACTTCTGTAACTGCTTGCATAAATTCTGGTTGACCAGCATTCCTTGCACTAATTTTAGCGAGAAATTCTTTCATTGTCATTAAACTACCTCCAATTTTTTTTAACTTGTAGCACTGAATTGAATCTGAGTCATTTTTTATATTTGTTTCTGTCAAGAAAAAAAAGAATCAAATATAATCAAAGGCAGATGACAATTAATGAAGAAGTAAGTAAAATATTTTGACAAAAAAGAAGTGTGATTTATTACGTAAAATATGTTGTTTAAGAATAGACAAAATTTAGCAAGAGATAATCAAATCAAACTTATAAGAGAGGAATCTATGGCAAAGAAATATATAATATTAGATACGGAAACAACCGGAGTTGAAGAAGAGGACAGAATTATCCAATTGGCATTTCTTGTAATTGACGAAAATGGAAAAATTGAAGTCAATCAAACTTTTTGTTTACCAGAGCAGAAAATATCTTTTAAAGCAATGGCTGTGCACCATATTACACCAGAGCAATTATCAGATAAATCTTCACTTTTAGAAACATCTGTTTATAAGCGTCTTTTGGAATTAAATACAGAGGAAAATTTTCTGATTATTCAGAATGCAAAGTTTGATTTAGGAATGTTGGCAAAAGAAGGTTTTACTAATAAAATGAAATTAATTGATACTTTCAATATTGTAAGACATATTTTACCTGAATTAGAAAGTCACAGTCAACAATATATGCGATATGCTCTTGGTTTATACCACCAAGAAAAAGAGTTACTATCAACACTTGGAATTAAAGAAATTTCAGCACATGATGCACTTGGTGATATTCTTGTTTTGTGGTTGCTTTTTTGTAATTTAAAGAAAATAGATAATCTTTGGGAACGTGTAAGCAGAATTTCAAATCTTGATAAAGAACTTATTCCAGTTGGTTTAATAAAAGAAAATATTCAGGAATTTCCAATTGATGACATGTTTTATATTTTGTCACAAGTTCCGGTTCTTGTAAAAAATTTTAGATTTGGAAAATATAAAGATAAGCCGATTGAGTTAATTGTTCGACGCGACAGATCTTACATTGAATGGATGCTCAATAAAATGGATAATCTTGATGATGCAATTCGCTATACAATCCATTTCTATATGTATCCAGAGATGTTAAGTGAAAATATCATTAGTATCCCCAAAACAGTAAAATCTGAACCAAAAATTACAAGTAAAATGAGTATAAAAACTGAAAACTCTAATATTGACCAAGATAATTCTTCTGAAAGAAGTTTTGAACAAATGACATTATTTGATGATTAAAAGTGGTTGTTTTATTTTCTTAATTCTTGAATTATACTAACTGAAAAAGAAATTTCAGAGATCCAGAACTCAAATCAATATCTTTCGTAAATCCTCTAAATAGTATCTGAACGAAGAGGATTTTTAACCATGAAGAACAGAAGTTCATGAAGAAAAAAAGTGCAATCCTCTATCTGTGTAGATGCGATATCTTTGTAGTTCAATGCGTTAGTGTTAGATAAAGAGAAAAATGAGAACTAAACTACAGAGTAGCAACAAAAAAGATAAGCACCGGATTTACGCAGAGTTACACGGATTTAAGAGAATAAATAATAGACGGAAAATAGCGAGAAATTACAAATATTAG
>JAOZMQ010000062.1:0-2063 GCA_029934195.1 Candidatus Cloacimonadota bacterium
ATTAATCATACCAAATACAAATATATATTTTGATTCATATTCTACAATATATATATATATATATATATTAAATATTATGAGAAATTAGGGATAACTATTCCATTTTCAAAGTAAATATCTATAAAAGAAATTTAAGAAAAAGATTCCTAATTAATAGCTAAAGAACAGTAATATAATAGTTTATTGAAAGAAATCGCGGATTTAAATATCAAAATAAACGAAGAAAAGGATACCCAAATTGTGCATGCCAAAGAAATTTCGCAAAAACATTGTGCTAAATTGATTGAACAAAAAGATCTTTCATCAGAAATTTTATTAAAAGAAATTTTGGAAATAAAAGCAAATTATAATGAATATAAAAATAATTTTAAGCCATCTATTCATCTTAACGCAACAAAATTAATTTCAGAAAATATTGAAAGTTTTTTGAAGGGAAAAGCTTAAAATGTTTGATAATTATAAAAGATTTCATTTTATCGGAATTGGCGGTATTGGAATGAGTGCTATCGCTGAATGGATGATTCTTGATGGATACGAGATATCCGGTAGTGATCGACAAGATTCTAACATCATTGAGAATTTAAAGAAACTTGGAATCAAAATAAATATTGGTTCTCAACCGGAAATTATTAATGCAGATACTATTGATGCTGTTGTGTATTCATCTGCTGTCAAAGGTGCTGACCCTGAACGATTAGAAGCTACAAAGAATAATATTCCTCAAATTAGACGAGCAGAAATGCTTGGAGAATTAATGCGAAACAAAATCGGGATAGGTATTTCCGGAACTCATGGGAAAACTTCAACAACCGCCATGTTAAGCTCAATTCTTATAGCAGCTGACTTTGATCCTTCAATTATTATCGGTGGTCTTATTAATAATATTCAGTCGAATTGTAGGCATGGAAAAGGTCAACATATTATCGTAGAAGCTGACGAATATGACCGAACTTTTCTATCATTACCTCTCAAATATTGTGGAATTACAAATATTGATGTCGATCATTTGGATTGCTATCAAGATTTGAATGATATAAAGGATACTTTCAAAAAACTAATTTCGAATGTTCCAAACAATGGAAAGATTTTTCCATGCATTGACGATTCAGTTCTAAAAGAAGTAGTTTCCAAAACTTCAGTCCCAATGATGACTGTTGGATTTTCTGAGGAAGCAGAGTTATGGGTACAAAATTTCATTAGCAAAGATTTGAAAAGTGAATTTGATGTTTTCTTAAATAACAAATTATTGGGTAAAATTTTTCTCAATACTATCGGCGAACATAATGTAAAAAACTCTCTTATTGCAATTGGTATTGCTATTGAATTAGGTCTCTCATTTGATAGTATTCAATCCGGATTAATCGAATATTCCGGTGTCAAAAGACGATTTGAGTTTGTAGGATCATTTAATAATATTCTTATCTATGATGATTATGCACATCATCAAACTGAAATTAAGGCGACTTTAAGTAGCTTGAAAAGTATCAATGATCGTAGAATTATTACTGTTTTTCAACCGCATTTGTATTCGAGAACAAGAGACTTTTGTTCAGAAATTGCTGAATCTCTTTCTCTTTCAGATGTGGTAATTCTTGCTCCCATTTTTCCGGCAAGAGAAACTCAGATTCCGGGAATAACATCAAAACTAATAACTGACTTAATAGACTTAAATCCTCAAAAAATTTTCTTATTGAATTCAAATAAAGATATTGTTTCAACTCTCCAAACTATTGTGAAAGATGGTGATTTAATTTTAACAATGGGAGCTGGAGATATTTGGAAGTATGGTGAGATATTTCTAAATTTTTTAGAAGAAAATTCGGGAAAATTTGTAGCAATAGATGGTCAGAATAAAGTTGAAAAAGTATTTGACAACAAAGACCTCTCTTCAAAACTTTCTACAAATTATTTCAAAGAGTTCTCACATATCAATATTGGGAATAAAATTGATTATCTATTTTTACCAAAAAGTATTGCTGAATTGTCATCAATTCTTAAATTTGCTTTATCAAGAAATATGCCAATTTTACCAATCGGTGGAGCAACAAATATTCTTCTTGATT
>JAOZMQ010000062.1:2073-10915 GCA_029934195.1 Candidatus Cloacimonadota bacterium
TTTGGATAAAGAATTGCCTGAATTTCTTGAAATCACAGATAATTTAGTTACAGTTTCAGCAAATTTCAATATTAATAAATTAATTGGAATTTTAAAAAATAATGATTTAGGTGGATTAGAATTCTTTGCAGGAATTCCAGCTCATCTTGGTGGAATTGTAAAGATGAATGGCGGAGCTTATGGTAAATCAATTTCTGATTTTATTTCGAAAATTGAAATTATGGATTTGAATGGAAATCTTAGATGGATTAGTCGTGAAAAATTAAATTTTAAATATCGTTACTCAAATATTGATGGAATAATTATTAAAATTGTGTTACATTTAGAAAAAATAAAACGGATAGAAATTGAAACTAATATTACAAGAATAATCGAGAAGAGAAAAAAATCTCAACCGTTGGAAAAGAAAACTTTAGGATGTTTTTTTAAAAATCCTCTCAATTATTCAGCTGGAAAATTAATTGATGAATGTGGACTAAAAGGTCTCAGAATTGGTGGTGCTGAAATTAGTAAAAAACATGCAAATTTTATTATAAATTGTGGTAATGCTAAATTTGATGATTTTTTGTCTCTGATTATGTTAATCAAAAAGACAGTGTTAGAAAAAAAGAACATTGTATTAGAAACAGAAATAAAGGTTGTACATTAAATGAAGAAGCAAAAAAAGAGAAGAGGAAACAGCAGATATTATTTTTTCCTTTTCATTATTATTGGCACACTTCTTTTATCCTTTCTTGGAATTAAGGAAATTTTGGGAAAAATGGATTTTTTTAAAATAGAATCTATTGCAATCAAAGGAAATATAAATTTGAATGAAATCTTTTTGAGAGAATTGTCTTCTGAGTTTATTGGAATGAATTTATTTTCAATAAAGAAGAAGAAGATAGAAAAAAAGTATGAGAATATTGTCAGAATAAAAAATATTAAAGTTAAACTGAGAATACCAAATCAACTTTTAATACAATTCGAAGAAAGAATTGCTTCTTATTATCTTAAGACAAAAGAAGGGGATTTTATTCCTATTGATAACGAAGGTTATATTTTAGATAATGAAGGTTTTTATGTGTCAGAAGATGTTCCTCTGATTGATATTAATTTTCAATCAAAAAATCTTGAAATAGGGGAAAAATTAGAAAACGAATTTGTAAGTAAAGTCTTTAGTTTACATCAACAAATACAAGAGATTAATCCGGAGCTTTCAAAAAATATTTCAGAATATTATCTATCTGATAATGAAATTTATTTTGTGGAAATGAATAGCGGATGTAGAATTGTACTTGGAGATGAAAATCTTAAAGATAAAATTATTAGGTTGAAATTTTTAAATGATAATCAAGGATTTCAAAATATTGCTGTTCTTGATTTACGATTTAAGAATCAAATAATTTCACGTCAGAGGTAAAATTGATGAAAAATGCACCTGTAATTACAGCGATTGATATTGGAACTACCAAAATTTGTGCAATTATTGCAGAACTTACCGATGATAATAAATTAGAGGTGAAAGGGATTGGTGAATCTAAATCTCGCGGTCTGGAAAAAGGAATCGTTAAAGATATTGGGCGAGCTTCAGAGTCCATAAAAAGAGCTTTAGAAATGGCTGAAAAAATGGCTGATCTTGACGCAGTAAATCTTTTTGCAGGTATTGCAGGAGAACATATTAAAAGTAGAAATTCTATTGGAAGAATATCTATTTCAGATAATACTGGTAGTGAACCAAGTGAAATCGATCAATCTCATATCGAGTCTGTAATTAATGACGCTAAGCGAGGAGTGAAGATTCAACAAGGAAATGAAAATCTTGAAATAATTCATGGAATTCCTCAATATTTTGATATTGATGCTCAAAAAGGAGTAATGAATCCAATGAATATGAGTGGATTTCATCTTACTGCTCACGTACATGTTGTTCTTGCTGATATGAGTGCTATAAGAAATATCCTTAGATGCGTGGAAATTGCTGGTTATGATGAACCTGAAATTGTCCTTGAACCTATTGCTTCTGCGAAAGCTGTATTAAATGAAGATGAAATAAATCTTGGTTGTATTTTTCTTGATATTGGAGGAGGAACAACTGATATTGCAGTTTTTTATAAAGGAAGCATAAGATTTAGTACAGTAAAACCACTTGGTGGTATGAATATTACTAATGATTTGTCAATTGGATTGAGGACTCCTCCAAATTCTGCTGAAAAAATAAAGATTTCAAAAGGATCTGTAATTTATAAAGACATTGAAGAATCTGAGACTGTTCAAGTCGAAGGAATTGGAGGAAGGTCTTCAAATGTTAAAAAATTGCGATTTATTTCTGAAATTATCGAATCAAGAATGCGAGAAATTTTAGATATTTCTTATGAAACTGTTTTTACAAATTATAATCAAGATATGATGACTGCTGGATTAATTCTAACTGGCGGATCATCTTTATTAACAAATACTGAAATTCTTGCTACTGAGATTTATAATATGCCTGTAAAAATAGGTCTTCCGAATCTTGCAAGATTGAGTGGTCCAACTTCAAGGCTTTCTTCACCAATTTATTCGACTAGTGTCGGTTTGTTGTATTATGCTCTTGACGTTTTACCAAATAAAAATTTTTTATCAACTTCAAAACGAAATACAAACAAAGATAGTATAAATGAGAAAATTATAAATACTTTGAAACATTGGTTTCATACATTATCAGAGTTTTTTTAAGGGGGAAGAATGCTTGAATATGACCAGAATTCAACATTTGGCACTGTAATAAAAATTATAGGAGTCGGTGGCGGTGGCGGAAATGCCATTAACACAATGATAGAGAATGAATTAAGTGGTGTTGAATTTATCGTAGTAAACACCGATATTTCTGATTTAAGAAAATCGAAAGCAAAAATAAAATTGCAAATAGGTAAAAAAAATACGCGTGGCTTGGGGACAGGTGCTGATCCGGCAATAGGAAGAGAAGCTGCGTTAGAATCACAAGAAGATATTCGTAGCCATCTTGAAGGTGCTGATATGGTTTTTATTGCTGCCGGTATGGGTGGCGGTACTGGAACAGGTGCAGCACCTGTAATAGCTTCTATTGCAAGAGAAATGGGAATTCTAAGTCTTGGTATTGTTACACGACCTTTTGCTAATGAAGGTATAAGAAGAAAACAAAATGCTGAAGATGGAATTAGAAATTTTAAAGAAAATGTAGATACAATGATTGTTATTCCAAATGAAAAACTAAACGAAATATTTTCCGATATGTTATTTCTTGAAGTTTTGAAAACAGCGGATAATGTTTTGTATGGTGCTGCAAAAGCAGTGTCTGATATTATTAATTTAAGTGGATATATTAATGTCGATTTCGCTGATGTTAAAGCTGTAATGTCAAATATGGGTTATGCTTTGATGGGAACTGGTATTTGTGAAGGAGAAAATCGAGCAGTAAATGCAGCAAAAGAAGCAATTACAAACCCACTTTTAAGTGATGTTGCTTTAGATGGTTGTAGTGCTTTACTGATTAACGTGACAACCGGATATGATATGAAAATGTCTGAGTTTGATGATGTCTCAAAAGTCATTGTTAATGAAACCGGAGAAAATGCAAATATTATAACCGGTTTAATTATTGATGAAGCTATGACTGGTAAAATTAGTGTGACAATCATTGCTACAGGTTTATCGCCTGAAGGTGATGAAAAGCTACCAATACCTCAAATTCATATAAAAGATGAAGCACAAAAAAAAGAAGAATTGAGTAATATTATGAGTAGGATTAAGAAATCTGATAGCTATTCAGCTGAAATAAATTCAACTAAAGAATCAAACTATAAGAAAAATCCTTTTAGTAATGAGAAAATAGATCTTCCTTCATTTATGCGAAATGTGATGGATTAAAAAGAAATTGAAGAAACTTTTCAAGTTGTATCATTGAGCTTAAATGCAAGATTTTTTAATTAGAATTTTAGTCCTGAGTGTTAGTATTTACATTGTTGGAAAATTTACAAGATTGTATCAGATTGGTGATTTCTGGTCAGCAATTGTTGGAGCTTTCTTTCTCGCAATAATTAATTCATCTGTAAGATGGATTATTGTAATTTTGACTTTTCCGGTAACAATACTAACACTCGGACTTTTTTTATTTTTTATTAATGGTTTTACTTTGATGATAAGTGCAGGTGTGCTTAATGTGTTACAAAAAACAGGAGATAGTTATGGATATTTTACTATTATTGATTATCTTGGTAATCGGAGGTATTCTTTTAGTATTTTAACTGATTTTGATTCAGAAACCTTTTTAAATGAAATTACAATCTTGATTCAGAAAAATATTTTGAACCAAGATGAAATTAATTTAATTAAGAAAAAGCTGTTTGCAGAAAATAAATATTGCAATGTTATATAAAAAGATTTTTTTTGTTGATAGAAAAACGTCTTTATTAAATATTGTAATAAATTGGAGGAAACATGTTAGCTATACATCCTGAATATGTAATTGATGAAAGATTAAACAAAAAAGCTGTAATAATACCATTTATTGAATGGGAAAAGATTCTCGATATTTTAGAGGAATTTGATGACATTAGAGCTTATGATTCTGCGAAAAAAATACAAGAAGAACTTTTGCCATTTGATGAGGCTTTAAACGAAATTGAGAGTGGCAAATTTGATGAAGTATAAAATTGCAATAAGTAAAAATGCTCAAAAATCATTAGCAAAAATTCCAAAAGTATTTCAGCAAAAAATTATATCTTCTATCAAAGAACTGTCTTTCAATCCACATCCACAAAATTCAAAAAAACTAACTAACCGTTTGGCTTGGAGAATAAGAATTAATAATTATCGTGCTATTTATGAGATTGACGAAGAAATTTTAACTATTTCTATTATTGTAATTAGTCACAGGAGAAATGTATATCAAAAATGTTAATTTGCACTTAACATAGTGCACACATCAAAAAAGAAGGCGTTGGCACAGTTGCACAATAGCTTCGATGTTTGTTCGGAATTTCGAACAAAGGGTTGTTTAAATTCAACTATTGCAGCTATTTTGATTACAATAATTAGTGCAATTATCAATACCTTCAATATTATAGGAGAAAAAAGTGAGAAAATATTTTTTTACAACGATACTCATGTTCATGGTTTTTTTGTTGTCTTCACAAATGATTCAGCGACTCGATCAAGTAAAAATTACTGTTTCCAGTGCGACTGCTCAAAGTGGTGATTTAGTAGATGTATCCATTATAACTGAAGAAATTTTAGAAAAATGGAAAGTAAAAGCTTTTGAGTTCAAATTAAAATTTTTTGCAAATGTTGTGGAATATGTTGATTATGAACTTATCGGTACAATGTCTGAAGGTGGAGATGTGGAAATCAATACAGATATTGCCGGCGAAATAAGTGTTAAATATAAAAATAGTGAAAAAATATTTGGTGATGGAGCATTGATAGTATTGAAATTTGATGCTATTGGAAATGGTAATTCACCTATGAATATTTCAGATTTTAAATACAATTCTACACCTCTTGAAGGTGCAGTAAAAATAAAGAAAGGGAAAAAATCAAAAGCATCAATTTCAAGTTCAAAAAAAATCTCTCCTATTGACAAAACAAATTTAGAAAAGAAAAAGAAACTGGAAGATTTGGAAAAGTAGTTGAAATTATTAATAAAAAGAAGGTAAGAAATGAAAAGAGTAAAAATCCTTAAATATTTGTTTTTATCTTTGATGTCTATTTTTTTATTAATTGGGTGTACGGGTGAAGGTAAAATTAAAATTCATAACAATACTAACCATGAATTGTTTGCCGAGATTGATGGAAAGGACTACATTATTCCTGCTTCAATAATAAATGATTCTATCAATGATATCGAAACCATTTCTGTTGGGTTTGATATTGAGAAAGGTTCATTATTTAGTGATAATGAAAAAGAAGTAAATGTTTCTTTATTTGGACCTACTTTTGCAATTATGGCATCTTATACGTCTGAAGATACCATTTTTACCGATGAGACTAAAGTTACAATCAAAGATGGTAAAACTACCAATATCTACACAAAAGCCAACACTGCAGGTGTCCGAATTATTAACAATTCCAACCAAAAGATTATTTATGCTTTTTCTACTTTTTATTTTTCCAATGTCACCTCAAATATTGGAATGGATATTGACTTTCCAATAATGGTGGGAGAATCTAAATTTCAAAGAATTTATCCGAGTTCTAATAATGAGACCTTTTATGTTTCATTTAGTGTCAAAATGGAAGATGGTGAAATTTTGGAATTTGGAGGAGAATCACTTCGTCTTTTTGCAGATGATTTATATGAAATAAATATTAATTAGAACCTGAATAAAAAAGAATAAACCTCATATTTTACTCAGGTTTACACGGATTTGAACCGGTAAAATTAATCCAAGAAGCTGTAGCGAAAACAAATTGAAAAACTGATAAAACAACAAGAGACATAACTAATTTTTTTCTAAATTTTCTTTTTTTGTCGCTACTCTGTAGCTTACGTCTCTTTTTCTTTCCTAACGCTAACGCATTGGACTGCATAGATGCCGTTTCTATGAAGCTGAAAAATAAATAATTCCCTAATTTCTTATCTTCATGGATCTTCAGTCCTTCATGGTTAAAAAATCCTTTTTGTTCAGATACTAATTAAAACCACACAATTATATTAAGTGGCTTTTACTTCTTCTATTTATGTTTTCTAATCTCCATTTTCAACTGGAAATTGAGTAATTAATCCTATTGAATATTGTAAAATAAGTGCTGCATCATAAGCTTGAAGTTCTTCATTACCATCGACATCACCAGCATTAATTCTTTGCAACCCCCATGGTAGCGGATCAAGAAAAGGCAACGGATTCATACCAACAACATATTGCATGAGGACTGAAGCATCAAAAGCTTGAATTTCTCCATTTTCATCAAGATCTCCGTAATCTACAGCTCCAAAATTCTCATCAAAAATATGAATATGCTCCTCGAATGATTCTGCATAATCTGTACTATGATAAACTCTCACTCTTGTATTTGTATAATTATAGTGTGGATAAGTAATAATAAAATAGAATTCCCCCGGACTTCTTCCGGTAGAAAAAGAGCAATTTTCATCAAAAGAAATTATGTCGGAAACATAAATTAATTCAAAAGTTTGTCCATAATCAGCACTAAAATTTATATGAAAATTATGAGGGAAAGTCCAAGTTACAAGATATAACTCCCCAGGTAAAACACCACTATAGAAATGAACGTAGGAGTTTGAAAGAAGATTCTCATAAAGAGTTGAATCAAGTATTACCTCTTCAAATGATTCTCCATTATCATTACTAAAATTAAGTATAATACGATACTCTGGTGGACTCGGATGTAGGTAAACATACAATTCGTTTTCATTAGTTCCAGTCTCAACATAAAACATTAATTGCTCATTAACTGGACTAAATTCTTCACCATAGTTTGTGCTTCGTTGTAAACAGTATTCTTCATCATTTTTAAATCGATATATTACTCCATCAGTTATTCCACTACTGCATGATTGACCAGTTGAGCCTTCACCAAGTAAATTCCATGACTGAGCATAATCATCAGTTCGATATAATTTGCTATGAGAATAACAATACAGCACACCAGGAGTTTTATCTGCTGTCATAAAGTTTAGTGGTGGCATATTATTATATGGGGGATTTGGAGTCTTATAATTTAGCATCTCAAATGTTTCTCCATAATTAATGGAATAGAATAAACCCCAATAATCTCCAATGTTCTGATCATAATACCAAGGTGAAGCAAGATATAGTTCTCCTACTGCTGGTCCTCTTGTGATATTTGCTATTCCAGATAACGATGTTATAAATAATGTTATTAGTAAAATAACACAAATGTAATTTCTTGTTTTCATTATTTTCTCCTTTTAGTATATTTTTTTTGCTCTTTGGTGGCTAATGTTCGGTCACTGCCCCGCTTCCCGAGATTACATTCAAAACTTTGAACGAAAATCTCAACTCCAATTTACCACAAATCTTCGATACGAAATCAAGCGGGGAGTGACTTGTTAGCACTAGTTTTCCCGAGATTTTTATCAATCCCAAAGAACTTCAAGATCATTTACTTCATCAAATCTGCTGTCACTGGAAAGAATTGGAATGTTTAACCAAATTGCAGTGGAAATTATTAATCGGTCGTGCAGTTCATAAAATTTAGTTTTTTCGACAACTTCGAGTATCTCAGAAGTTAAATCAATTATACTGTAAATAGAAGATGAATTTATTTTCTCTAAAGTATTACTGAGATTAAGAGGAATTCTTTTCTTTTCAGCAAGATACAAAATTTCCATTAAACTGATAACAGAAATTATAAATTTGTTACTTTTTGAATTAAGAATTTTCTTTGCCTTTTTTCCAATTGCACCGGAATTTGAAAAGTGCCGAACTATTGTAACTGTATCTAACAAATATGTCATTTTAAAAACCCTTTTTGAGAATTGAATTATCCATTTCTTTTCGGATCTTCTTTAATTCATTTTCTGGATTTTTGATTTTCTCGAAACCGATATCTTTCCAAATTCCGGACAAATTTATTGGTTTGAGTTTATTTGTTTGAGTTTGAGATAAAATAAAATCAATAAATGTTTTTACTTCATTTAATCGTTCTTTCGGAATTATTGATAGATTATTTATTAATTCCATCCTGTTAATTGCTGATTGTTGCATTATACACCTCCATTTTTTCCCGAACAAATATTCATTATTTAACAAATTGTCAAATTATTCTACAAAAATTTCGCTTCAAGACTTCTTTCTTTATTTTTTATTTTACACTTTTTATAACAATATTTTCTATTTTCTGGGATTTTTATTATTGG
>JAOZMQ010000433.1 GCA_029934195.1 Candidatus Cloacimonadota bacterium
AATTAGGTAAGCATGACGACTAATTTTTCCAAGGTCTTGAACCTCTAATGGAGTCTGTCGCTTGCTCAAAATTCCAATCGGTTGATAAGGTGATCAATTTATTGATTAACCTGAGTGAAACGGGAGATTGAATAAAAGCAAGGTGCCTACCTAAAAATTAAAGTTAAAAGGAGATTCGCATGGATTCAAAACAAAATTTTAAGTACTTTGTCGGTATCGACATTTCCAAAAATTCTTTTGATGCAACAATAATTGATGAAGATCAAAAGAAATTATTTTATCAAAAATTTTCAATGAATATTGAAGGTTTTAAAAACTTTGTTAAAAACCTTAAGAAATTTGATAAAACGATGATTAAAATCACAGCAGAATCTACAGGTGTATACTTTGTAAATCTATATAACTATCTCATAAAAAAAGGGTTTAATGTTAGCGTTGTAAATCCTCTTTTGATACATAATTTCCATAAATCTATGAGTTTAAGAAAAATGAAAACTGATAAAAGAGATAGTTTTGTTATTGCTGTATTCACTTTGAAGAACCTTGAATTTCTTCGTAAAAACAGCAAACAATCAAGCACTTTAAAACATTTATGCCGAGAAGAAAATAAACTTTCAGAAGAAATCTCAAAAATAAAAACAGAGATGAAATCTGATATGAGTGTTATTTTCCCCGAGCTTGAACAACATTGTAATATTTTTACAAAATCGATGTTGTTATTCTTATCAAAACATTCAGCTCCTGAGTCAATAAGGCAATTGCGTAAAACTCAAATTGAGAATATTTTCAAAAAAACGAATGGAAATAAAGTCAAAATGACTGCAGAATTCTTGAAGAAATTAGCAAAAGAATCTGTTGGCAGCGGAGACAAATATTTAGAAATGGTAATCAATTCTAAAATTCAAAGATTGGAGCTTTGCCAAAAATTGATAGAAGAATTTGATGCTGAGATTCAAGAATTCGTTGATAAAAATCTCAGCAAAGATTTCGAAATATTAACCTCAATAAAAGGTATTGGACATGTTACTGCTCAGAAATTTTTGATAGAAATTGATGACATTAATAATTTCAATAATCATAAACAGTTAACTGCATACATAGGCACTGATCCGACTCTACGGCAAAGTGGAAGTTCGATTATGTATGAAGGGAAAATATCAAAAAGAGGTAATAAATATTTGCGAAAAACAATATATCAGATGGCTGTAAATTGTATCAGAAATGAAGGTAAACTAAAAGATTATTATGAAAAAAAGCGTTCAGAGGACAAGAAATATAAACAAGCCATAATTGCTGTCGGAAACAAATTATTGCGTATCATATTTGCAATGCTAACTAAAAGGACTCAATTTTCTGAAAGCTATTAATTAATCAATTAGAAATTCATTATTGATTTCTATGAATAATATTGTTCATTTACAGACGCATATCGTGTAAATTTGTGCTTGATTCACTCTATGACGGAATACTAATCCCAGCTTGTCAAAGATCTATTATTTTTCTCCTGATTTTAAAATCAGGAGAAAAATTTATTTATAGTTGACTCCTTGAAAAGTTAACATTCTTCAACAGGATAATAAGCAGGATAGTAAGCATCTTGCTTAATATCTCACAATTTTTAGTACTCTGGAAGACTACTTTCCTGCTTACTAAAATTGTTACCAAGAGGGTTACATACCCAAACAGTTACTTACCAAAATGCTCTCCAGAATTAATTTCTAATGGGATGTTGTTTCTAATATAATTCACAACTGCTTGATAGTGATTATCATTACGAATATAACGATCAAAGTAGTCTCTCATCCAAAATCTTCCTTTTCGCTCTAAGATTTTATTTGATTCATTAGCTGTAAAAGATTTCCAACTATGAACAATATCCGGCAAACTATAACCTTTCAAAGGTTTCATTAAAACATGAACGTGGTTTGGCATAATACACCATTCATAAAGGTTATATCTTTTTTCATTAAAAAAGAATAAAGCATTTTCAACAATTTGTGATATTCTCTCATCTTTTAGAAAACAATTACCATATCCTTTATCTTCATATTTCAATATCTTCATTTGCAATTCTATAGCTTCTTTTGCTTCGGCTTGTGTTTTGTCGATTATTTTGAGTTCATCTTTCCATTTCTGTATAATATCAGCTGGTACGGAATCAAATAAACGGAATGTAATAAATTGATATACTTCATCGCAATCAAAATGCGGAAGATAATTTGATTTATACCAACCTTTAATTTTTACCATATTTTCTCCTTGGAAAGTAAGCAGAATACTAAGAATCTTGCTTTATGGATAGTAAGCATCTTGCTTACTCTTTCACAATTCCTGTAGTCTGGAAGACTACTTTCCTGCTTATATCTTTTACTAGATTTAGTAGCCTGGAAGGCTACCCTCCAACTTTCCTAATATCCTTCCATCTTTATCTCTGCAATTTCCACAAATTCCTTCAATTCACTATCATTTCCCAAAATTGATGGATTGAGTTTTTTGGCAACACTAATTATATCCTCAAATCTGCTGTTTCGATAACAAACATTGAAACCGTGTGCAATTGCTTCTTTTCTGATGGATTTTATTTTCTTGCGAGTTGCTTTCGCTTCCAATAAGACGGTTTCAAATTCTCGCATTAAGATTCTTTCTCGTTTATCAGTTAAACTTGTTTTCTCGTCATCTGTTTTCGGAAGACGATATTTACCATCTTCAAATACAAAATTTGCTTCTAATATTTCTCTCAAATCCGGTGTTTTATCCTCTGCTGAATTTTGTAAAACTTGTGTATAAGCTGTATGTATTTCGCTAAAATCCATTGGTTTGGTAATAAATTGATAAAGCCAAGTAATTGCAGATTTTTCATCTACTACAAACATTACTACAAATCCGCCAGACTCCAATTCCAAACCTTCCAATTTCATTTTTTGTTTAT
>JAOZMQ010000434.1 GCA_029934195.1 Candidatus Cloacimonadota bacterium
GTTAAAAACTTACCCAATGACTTCACCCCACGGTTTAGGAATTAACAACAATACAGATTGGACTTTTGTTACAGCAGATCTTGCTGCTCCAACTGTAGATACTTATTCTCCTGCTGATGGAACATTAAATGTAGATGTAGATGCTAATTTTACTCTTACATTTAATAAAACAGTACAACCAGCAACAGGTAATATCGAAATATATAATGGCGATGGTTCTTTATTTGAAACAGTAGATATTACTTCTGGCTTGGTAACATTTGATGGTTCTTATGATGTAACAATCAATCCGGCTACAGATTTTGCAGAAATTTCGGATTATTATATCTTTATAGATGCAGGTGCTATAGTTGATCAAACAGTTAATCATAATGAATATGCTGGTATTTCAAATGCTGATACTTGGAACTTTACTACAGAAGATAATTCTGGTCCAATTTTGAGTACGGTTATGCCAGTTGATGGAGAACCAAATTTTGATACAGAAGGAAATTTAGTTTTAACTTTTAACGAAGATATTTTACCTGGAATTGGAAATATTATTATCTATAACTCTGATGATACAATTTTTGAAAGTATTGCTGTAGGTGATGCAACTTTTAATGCAAATCAAATAACTATTGATCCTACAGCTGATTTTGCAGAGACTTCAGATTATTATGTTTTAATTGCTGATGGAGTAATTACTGATGCTTCAAGTAATACTAATAATTTTGCAGGTCTTCTACTTCCAACAGATTGGAATTTTACAACAGAAGATAATACAGCACCTCTTGTTCTAACCCTGTCTCCTGTTGATAATGATAATGATGTCGCTGTTGATACTGATTTAGTTATTACATTTGACAAAGATGTTCAAGCTAATGTTGGTAATATTATAATATACAATAGTGATGATTCAATCTTTGAAACAATTGATATTGCAACTGCAACTTTTGATGGAGCGACTGGAGTTACTATTACTCCAAGTTCAGATTTTGTAGAATTATCTAACTATTATGTGCTAATTGATGCAGGTGCAATTGTCGATCAATCGTTAAATCACAATGCTTACGCTGGAATAACAAATATACTTGATTGGAATTTTACTACAGAAGATAATACTGCTCCACTTGTTGTAACTCTCTCACCAGTTGATGATGATACTGATGTAGCTGTTGACTCTGATTTAGTAATTACATTTGATACAAATGTTCAAGCTAATGTCGGTAATATAGTTATATATGATAGTGATGATATCGTTTTTGAAACAATTAATATTACAAACTCTAGCTTAGTTACTTTTGATGGCGCTATGGGTGTTACAATTGATCCTACAAATGATTTTGTTGATAATTCCGATTATTATGTATTAATTGATGATGGAGCAATTACAGATCAATCTTCTAATGCTAATGCTTATGCAGGACTTATATTACCTACAGATTGGAACTTTTCTACAGAAGATAATACAGCACCATTAGTTGAAACTTTTACTCCTGTAGTAGGAGGTGTAGATATTTTTGTAGGCTCAAATTTAACTTTAAATTTTGATAAAGATGTTCAAGCAGGAGTAGGAAGTATTCTAATTTATAATGCAAGTGGTGTTTTATATGAAACTATTGATATTCTAACCGGACCAGTAACATTTAACGGTACAGATGAAGTAATAATTGATCCAACAAATGATTTTGAGGATAATTCAAGTTATTATGTATTGATGGAAAGTGGAGTTATTACTGACCAATCATCAAATACAAATGCTTTTGAAGGTTTTGCTAATGCAACTGATTGGAGCTTCTCAACTGAAGATAATACAGCACCAACAGTTCAGAATTTTAGTCCTTCTGATGATGGAATAAATGTTGGGCTTGCATCTGACTTAGTTATTACCTTTGATACAATAGTTCAAGCAGGAGTTGGTAATATTACTATTTATGACAATAACAAAGCATTAATTGAACAGATAGATATTACAAATACTAGTTTAGTAACATTTGATGGAACATCTATTGTAACAATCAACCCAACAAATGACTTCGAACAATTAACAAACTACTATATTCAAATAGATGCAACAGCAATTACAGATATTTCTTCAAATCATAATCCTTACCTTGGAATATCAAATAATACAGATTGGAATTTCATTACAGCTGATCTATTAGCACCAGCAATTAGTTCCCTTTCTCCAGTAGATGGAGAGCCAAATACAGCGGTCGTTTCAGATTTGGTAATTACATTTGATAAGGAAGTTGAAGTCGGTGTTGGAGATGTTGTTATATATAATAGTGATGGTAGTGAATTTGAGAGAATTGATATCACAGATACAGGTTTAGTTGGCTTTGATGGAGCATTTGCAGTAACTATCAATCCAACAAATAATTTCTTAGAAATATCTGATTATTATGTATTGATTGATGCAGGAGCTATTGTCGATCAAACTGTCAATCATAATGCTTTCCCTGGAATTGTAAGTGTTGATACTTGGAATTTTACAACTGAAGATAATACAGCTCCTGAAGTAACTTTATTAAACCCAGAAGATAATGAACCAAATGCAAGTGTTAGTAATAATCTTATTATGACATTCAATGAAAATGTTCAAGTTGGAAGTGGAACTATCGACATTTATGATAGTGAGACAGGTGCTATTTTTGAAAGTATTGATATTGGTGATGTTACAATTACTGCTAATATAGTTGAAATAGATCCTTCAAGTGATTTTGCAGAATCTACTGATTATTATGTTCTAATAGGTGCAGATGTTATTTTAGATGCTTCGATAAATGCAAATGGATATGCTGGAATAACTGATGTTACAGCATGGAATTTTACTACAGCTGATAATACTGCACCAACTGTTGACACATATTCTCCAGATGATGATGAATTAAATGTAGCAATTGATACAAATTTATCTCTGAGTTTTAA
>JAOZMQ010000435.1 GCA_029934195.1 Candidatus Cloacimonadota bacterium
GCTTCTATGAAGCTGAAAAATAAATAATTTCCCAATTAATCATTCTTCAGGAACTTCATTTCCTTCATGGTCAAAAAGTCCTTTTCGTTCAGATACTAATTATTTTTTCCATATATTTGAAAAACGAGTAGCCAAACAGGGCGATCTACTACAGGTTTTGTTCATAATCCTTTCTTTTTTATAAGGACATTTTCGACCATCCTATTTTTCAGTGCTAAATAGTTATATTTTAACAAAATAGAGTTTCCATAAAAAACAATGGAATTATTTAGGGACGAAAACGACCACTTTGATTTTGCTTTGTAACTAACACATAATCAATATTTTACGCTTTTTATTCTCATAAAAAAGAAATTTCTGTCTCATTTCAGGGACGAAAATGTCCAATTTTTAAGCATATTTTCACTTTTAACAAAAAAAATCACAATTAATATTGTATCTCATAATAAAACAATAAGATAGCTCAATGGCATGAGAAATGCAATTTAATCTCTCATAAAAAGGAGATTATATTATGGTTGTGTTAGTTTATAATTTTAGTGAAGTATCAACAGATGTTATAACAGCATTAAGTGAATTAGAAAATATTAATATTCACTTTGCTGTTTCTCAGAATGTTTCTCAGAAAACTTATAATGAAATTAATCCGGACTTTGTTTTAGATTGTGAACATATTAGTTTAAAATTTAAAGGTCGGCAGAAAGATCTCTTAAAGTTTCTTGAGCAACGACCTGTTGTTTAAAACAAAATACTAAAAATGAAGAAAAAACATCGGAAGCAACAATTCTCATAACAATTTAGTATAATTTTCAAATACAAAAACGGAGGAAAGATGAACAATTCAAAACAAAATCACAAAAAAAACGGAGGAAGTATGAAAAGGAGAAATTTAGTTTTAGTAATGCTGATAATTTCATTGGCAACGAGCACAAACATAATGGCACAAACATCGACACCACCATCAAATTATGCTACAAGCACAGGTTTAAGTGGCGATCCTTATTTAATATCATCTTTAAATAACTTATATTGGCTCACTCAAGCTTCAACTGATTGGAATAAATTTTACAAGCAAACAGCAAATATTGACGCTTCAACAAGTTCCACTTGGGATACTAATACTGGGTTTACGCCAATCGGTAATAGCACAACAAAATTTACAGGCTCGTACAATGGCGATGGGTATTGTATTGATGGAATCACAATAAGCAGGGCAGGAACAGATAACCAAGCTTTATTTGGTTGGACGGAGGGAGCAACAATAAGTAAACTTGGTGTTACTAATGTTTCCATAACCGCAAACGATTATTCTGCAGCATTGGTGGCACGGAATACAGGCTCATCCACTGTAATTTATTGCTATACTACGGGGACTGTTGACTGTGTTGATTACATTGGCGGGATTTGTGCTGAGAATAATGCATCCACAATAAGTAATTCATACAGTAGCGTATCTGTTAGCGGTGGCAACTATGTTGGCGGAATTGTTGGGCTTAATTCTTATAATACAGCCCCGATTATTAACAATTGTTATAATGTTGGTAAAATTACTGGTGTTCAAAACCCTGGTGGGTTATGCGGTTTTAATGGCGGAACCGTATCCAACTCATTTTGGGATACTCAAACTTCTACGCAATCATCAAGTGGAGGTAGTGGTGGAGGTGGTACCGGTAAAACTACCGCAGAGATGAAAACCCAATCGACTTTTACAGATGGAGAATGGGATTTTGCAACTGAAAATACTAATGGCAATAATAGCTTTTGGGATTTAGATGGGACTAATAATAACGCTTATCCTTTCTTAAATTGGCAAAGATTTGCAGATCCTACACGCCCTACTACTCAAGTGCGAAATATTGTTTTTACAAATATTGGGCCTACTTCTGTTGTTGCCAATTGGACCAATGGTAACGGTGATCGCCGTGCTGTTTTTGCAAAACAAGCAACTACAGGAACGACTTCACTTACTGATAATATCACCTATCAAGCAAATACTTTTGCGGATGGAACCCAAATAGGTACATCAGGTTGGTATTGTGTTTATAACGGAATAGACAACCGTGCTACAATTACTGGGCTTACTGACAGTACAGAATATATTTTGCAGGTTTTTGAATATGATGGAACAAGTGGTAATCAATTGTATATAAACTCAAGTGCAACAAATAATCCAAATACAGTAACTACCATAGCCTTTGCCAATTACGCATTAGAATTTAATGGAAGTACAGGCAAGGTATCTCTACCACACACTCTTTGGAATGATAATTTTACATCACAAACGGCAATAACTGTTGAATACTGGTTTAAGGGTTCACATTTATCATCTCCGTACAGAGTCCAAAGTGGATCGTCATATTTTGTGCCTGGCTGGGTGTCGGGTGGTAATATATTTCATATTATTTCTTCGGATGGTGGAGTTTCTACTCCTATATCTGCCGGTAACGCTACAACTATTAATAACGGAGAATGGCATCATATTGCTATGACTTGGGAATCGAATGAAATGTTTACCAGTTATTTAGATGGTGTTCAAGTCGAACAACGGGCTGCTACTAATGTTTATCTTCCTGCTATAGATGTAACTAACTATCTTGGCTGTAATGGAGGAACATCTGAATTTTTAAACGGTTCTCTTGATGATGTTCGCCTCTGGAATACCGTTCGCTCCGCACAACAAATATTAAACAATAAAAATATTGAACTTGAAGGTAATGAAACTGGTCTTGTCGCTTACTATAAAATGAGTGATCAAGTTGGAACAAACCTCAGCGATAATAAAACAGGAGGAATATACGATGGTACACTGATCACTGGTGTTTCGTGGGTTGTTTCAGATAATGATACTACCCTTCCGGTCGAGCTTTCATCATTCACAGCAATTGCAACTTCAGAAAATTATGCACAAA
>JAOZMQ010000436.1 GCA_029934195.1 Candidatus Cloacimonadota bacterium
TTCCTTCTAAATTTTTAAAAAGAATACAAATTTCTTTTATTGAAATGAGAGATTCATGTAATTTTGAGTTAATTTTCTTATCAAAATAATTGAAAATGGCATTGAGTTTTTCTTCAAGTTTTTGTAATAATATCTTTTTCTTTGTTGGATTTTTTTTGAGAACATTCTCACTGTTTAAAAACATACCCTTCAATCTCAAAGCATGATATGCACTGAAATCCTCATCAGGAATCAGCAAAATTTTTAAAATTCCTTCTTGTGATTGATTTAGAGAAATATGCTTCTCTAAAATTGAATAATATCCTTTTGCCAATTGACTATTCTCTGATAAAAGAACATTAATTGCTTGTTTAATATAATTGAAATTTAAAGCGATTTCTTGCTCATTATGGATGTTTTCTTCAATAAATTCCAATACTGTATTAAGATAGGAAGTTTCATATTTATCTTTTAGGCTAATAATTTTTTCATCAGTAAAGCGACTGTGTTCCATCAAGAAATAACATTTATAAATGTCAAAAAGAGCAGACAAAAAATAATTTATTTTATCAATATTTTTTTTACTTAAACCTATTGAATATTTTTTTTGAGCATCAATCAACCATTCTTTATTTGTAGCAGCAACACCGATTATTGAATTTAAAACCTTTTTTTTTCGATCCCAATTGAGGAGATGCTTCTCAATATCTTTTTTTGCTCGTTTTTTTAAATCTGGAATTTTTATAAATAATTTTCTCATAGCTTTTCCTTATTTTTTTGTTAAAGAAAAAAATACCAACCACCATAAATTGCCAAAGATAAAACCATACCCAAGACAATTATATTTGAAAAATATCCTTTTAAATAGAAATTTAGCAAATATCCTATTGAAAAAAGAGTAAAACAAATCAACATAAATTTAATAAAAGACGGATTTTCTTTTTTGGAATATTTAAATTTTTGAAAAAGAGTTTTTTCTCCAGTCTTTAAATTATCCAAAGAAATTTCAATTTCCAATTTATGATGCTTCTTAAAATATTTTTCCCAACTCCGATACTTTGTTTCACCAAGAATTATCCATTTTGCAGGTACAAAATTCCCAGCGGTTACTTCTCCGTTTTGAAATGCAAGATCCTCTTGTAATGAAGATTGGCGAAGGAGTTTATCTAAATTTTTCTGATCTAATAATGAAAACCTGCCTTTCTCAGTAATCTTTTTTGAAAGAGCTTTCCTAAAATCATCGTTTTTATCATTCGTAAACTTCTCAATAACAATAACATCTCTTCTCTTAATTTTTCGTTTTATTGAATTATAAATCTCTGTTGATGCTCTTGAAAACAATTTGTCTCTTATTGAGGCATTCAGAGTAAAATTCATCATCATTATTATTATCAGTGCTATTAGTCTAAAATATTTCATTAAATTTTCCAAATTAGTTTTTTATGATTTTACTCATTAATATTGAGAATCAATTGTCAATTATTTTTTATAAAATGAAATTATGGACTTCTCAATTTCGGAATTTTAAAAATAAAAACCTCAAATTATTAAAATCAGATTTATGATTTATATCAAGGTCTTTTAAGTCAATCTTAAACTTTTTTCAGAGTTTAATTTGTGATTTTAATCTCAGAACACCAGAATTCATAGATTTAAACAAGACCTCAGTTTTTGGGGAAAGGAAAAATAAAACGATCAGGAAAATGTTCCAGTTTTAAACGTACCCGTTTAATTCCTCGTGATAGCTCAAAGCCTCAGTTTTTGCAGGGACTTCGGGATTTTTCGGAGCCAGCAGGCTTTTGTTCTCCTTCACATTTATTTTCATTCATTGCAAAGCAAGCCCACAAAACACAGGAGTTCCTCACATAAAAAGGAATTCTTTTTCCGCAAAGTCGCAAAGGCAAGCTATTTAGTGTTTGAACGAAAAGGACTTTTTTACCTTGAAGAAAATGAAGTTAAAAAGGAAACTTAGCTTACAGAGTAGCGACAAAAAAGAAAATTTAGAATAATTTAGTTTTCGTTCAGATACTATTTATAGGATTAGTCAAAAAACATTTTTTGAGGTCAGGTGTTCTGAATCTATTATCTTGATAAAATATTTAGTATCCTTTCATTATTATCTTCTTAGAGAGATTTAGAATTTTTAATTTATATTTGACTCAAATATGTTAAATCGTGTTTTGGTTTTGATAAGAAATATAACATTGCGTTTTAAAGGTTAAACAAATCTTGAATTCCATAATTATTGTTTGTTGAGTATTTAAAACATGATCGAAAAAGATTTTTAACTTTATAAAAAGGAAATTTAGAAAAAATGAAATTTTATATTTATAGTTTAGGTTGCCCCAAAAATTTGGTTGATAGTGAAAGATTTGCATTTATTGCTGAAAATGAAGACTTTGAACTTTGTGATAAAGAAGAAGATGCTGATATAATTCTCGTTAATACTTGTGGATTTATTAAAGATGCTAAAGAAGAATCTGTCAATACAATTTTGGATGCTTTGAGTTTCAAAGAGCAAAATCCAAATCTCAAAGTTATCGTTACCGGTTGTCTATCTGAGCGTTATTATGATGATCTATTACTTGAAATTCCGGAAATTGACAATTTACTTCATTTAAAGGATTTTCCAAAATTCCGTGAAATTGTTAGCTCGAAAGAGAATCTAATGGGTCGAAAATTATTAACTCCCAATCATTATGCCTATTTGCGGATAAGTGACGGTTGTAACAACAATTGTAGCTATTGTGCTATTCCTGCTATTCGAGGAAAATTACTCAGCGATGATTTTGACGAATTGATTAAAGAGGCAGAAAACCTCGCTGAAAGAGGGGTGAAAGAATTGATAATTACCGCTCAAGATATTACACAATTCTATCTTGATAAAGAAGGAAAATCAATGCTTGTCGATCTTCTAAGAGAATTGA
>JAOZMQ010000437.1 GCA_029934195.1 Candidatus Cloacimonadota bacterium
GTTTCGCCTACGGCTCACAAAAAAATAAAAAAAACGCCACCAGCACATTTCCGTTGTGTGCAATTAAAATAATCAAATGCAACAGTTTACAAATACAGTAATAAGATTAACTTTGTAAATTTAAAAATATATAAATGGACAGAAAAAGTTTAACACCGCAGGAGATAAAACTGCAACAGTTGAAAGAAATATTACCAGAAGCATTTGCCGAAGGAAAAATTGACTGGGAAAAACTAAAAGCAACTTTGGGTGAAGATGTAAACTTTGCCAACGAAAGATATGTTCTGAATTGGGCAGGAAAAAGCGAAGCCTTTAAAGTTTTACAGACACCAACAACAAAAACACTTGTGCCAGACAAAAAGGAATCAGTAAACTTTGACGAAACCGAACATATTTTTATTGAAGGTGAAAATCTTGAAGTACTGAAAGTGCTGCAAAAATCTTATTTCGGGAAAGTAAAAATGATTTATATAGACCCACCTTACAACACAGGAAATGATTCTTTTATTTATCCCGATAAGTTTTCCGAAACAAAAGATGAATACCAAAAACGAGTAGGCGACAAAGACGAAGAAGGCTATTTGACCAAAGACGGAATATTCCGTAAAAACAGCAAAGAAAACGGACAATACCATAGCAATTGGCTAAATATGATGTATCCAAGATTATTTCTTGCTAAAAACTTACTCAAACAAGATGGAGTTATTTTTATTTCTATTGATGATAATGAAGTTGGTAATCTTCGTTTGATGATGAATGAGGTTTTTGGAGAAGAAAACTTTTTAGCTCAGATTACAATTATAACAGGTGCAAACCAATCAGGAGATGGTGTAAAAATCCAAAAAAATACTGAATATTGCTTAGTTTATTCAAAAGTTCCAGATTCTGATTGTATTATTAGAGTAGATAAAGTAAATGAATCATACCGAAATTTGAATGATGCACCTACCCCATTTGAAACAAGAGACGAAATGGGTTATACAATTTATTATAATCCAAAAACAAAAGAAATAATACCTTTAAAAGATTATGATAAATCGAAAATTAAAACAAATAAAGCAAGTCAGGTATATACTGATAATCAAGAGTTAATAGACAAAGGTTTTTTGCCATTAAGACCGGGAATAAGAAATAAAAAATTACATAGATGGAGATGGGGAATTGAAACTTTTAAAGCAAGAATAGATGAAATTGTAATTTTTGAAGATGACGGAGAATATAAAGTAACATTTAAACAAGAGGGACTAAATCCACCTAAAAATTATTTAAGTTTTAGTGGCGGTGCTTCCGAATTAAAAGAACTATTTAATGGTGTTCAATATTTTGATTACCCTAAAAGTATAAAATATATAAAATATTTAGTTTCTGTCGGATGTAGCAAGAATGACATTGTTGTTGATTTTTTTTCAGGTTCAGGTACAACCTCACACGCAGTAATGCAACTTAACACAGAAGATGGAGGAAATCGTAAATGTATTTCTGTACAACTGCCCGAACTTACAGGAAAGGAAAGCGAAGCATTCAAATATGGTTACAAGACTATTTCTGATTTATCAAAAGAGCGAATCCGTAAGGCTGGCAAACAAATCCAAGCTGAAATAAACAAAAAGATAAAAGTAAAAGTAAAAGAAATAAAAGAACTTGAAGCACAATTGGATATTGACGGCAAAGAAGAAAAAATCAATAATCTAAAAGAAGAAATAGAAAAATTAAAAAATCAAGATTTATGTTTCAAGGTTCTAAAATTATCCGACAGCAATTTCAAACAATGGCAACAAATAAAAGGTAAAGATGCCGAAGCATTGGAACAGCAAATGCTTGAATTTACCGACCCTGTTTCAGAAAATTCCACTACTGAAAATATGGTTTACGAACTATTGCTAAAAAGCGGTAAAAACCTTAACAGTAAATTAGAACACAAAGAGAATTACTATTGTGTAAATGGCAATGAACTGATTTTTATGCTTGAAAAAGCAACACAAGAGATTGTTGATAAGGTAATTGCCGATAAACCGCAAAAAGTAATTGCATTGGATAGATTGTTTAAAGACAACGACCAATTAAAAACCAATACTTCTCTGCAAATGAAAGATGCTGGGATTGAATTTAAAACGATATAAATTATGAAATTAACGTTTGAATCCAATCTGCAATTCCAACAAGACGCAATAAAATCAATAACTGATTTATTTGAAGGTCAGCCAATGGAAGATTCCATTATTGACAGTATTATTAAATTTGATGACAATATTTTAAATAATATTAATGCTGTTGGAAATAATCTTGTTTTATCAGAAGAGCAGATTTTAGATAATTTACAAAACATACAAGAATCTAATGAAGTTGAAAAAACAACTTTATTAGATGGTATGCACTTTTCCGTAGAAATGGAAACAGGAACGGGAAAAACTTATGTTTATTTGCGTACCATTTACGAACTAAACGAACTTTACGATTTTAAAAAATTTGTAATTGTTGTTCCATCAGTTGCTATTCGTGAAGGAGTATTAAAAAATCTTGAAATAACACACGAACATTTTCAAAATCTTTATGACAACACACCAATAAATTTTCAGGTTTACGACAGTCGTAAAGTTTCAACATTAAGAGGTTTTGCAACAACCAACACCATAGAAGTTTTAGTAATTAATATTGATTCGTTTTCCAAAGATGAAAACATAATCAATAAACCAAACGATAAACTAAACGGACAAAAACCCATTGAATTTATTCAGGCTACAAAACCTTTTGTAATCGTTGACGAACCGCAAAACATGGAAACTGAAAAGCGGATTGAAGCAATCAATAATCTAAATTCTCTTTGTACGCTTCGTTATTCTGCCACACACAGAAACAGGTATAATTTAACATATAGTTTAAATCCTGTTAAGGCGTACGATTTAGGA
>JAOZMQ010000063.1:0-8076 GCA_029934195.1 Candidatus Cloacimonadota bacterium
AAGCTTTTCACAAGAATTTCATTTCTTTTGTGCAAGTTTGTGAAAGAGAGTGGTTGTCTTTAGAATTTTATTGGATATGCTCTGAATTAAACCACATACCTTCACAATCTTTTCACAAAAAGATTATTTTTTTTGTGGAAGCTTATGAAAGAGTGTGGTTATGTTTGAGTTAATTTCCAATCGCAAATTATTCGCTCAGATTTATTGAGTCTGAATATAATTAAACCACATTCTTCCACAAGCTTTTCACAAAAAGATTATTTTTTTTGTGGAAGCTTGTGAAAGAGTGTGGTTATGTTTAGAATATTCCATCAGAAATTCGAGTTAATTCTTTGTGATTGTTTTTCTGAGAAAACCCGATTTTGCTGAGTTCTGATAACATTTCCTTAATCTTAATCTCAACCTTCTCTTAGCTTTCTGTTTTAGATTAAGAAAATGGAAAGCAGTGATTAGAAACTCTTCTAATCTGGAAATTCTTTTACTACTTCCATAATTTTATGTAAATTATCTTGAAAAATTCTCACAATTTTTGGATCTAAAAATCTTCCACTAATTCTTCTAATTTCTTGTGAAGCTTTTGTAATAGTCCAAGCAAGTTTATATGAGCGTTTTGAGATTAAAGCATCAAAAATATCACAAAGTGCCACAATTCTACCGGGAAGAGGAATATTGTTAAAAGCTAAACCTTGCGGATAGCCGGAACCGTCCCACTTCTCATGATGTGTAATTGAAATAATCGAAGCCATCTGGAGAATTGGTGAGTCTTTGCTTCGCAACATGTTTTCTCCAAGCAAGGAATGAGTTTTGATAATCTCAAACTCCTCAGTAGTTAATTGCCCAGGTTTAATAAGAATCTTTTCAGGAATACCAATTTTTCCAACATCATGCATTAAAGAAGCAATTTCTAATATTTCTAATTGTTCTGCACTCATACCAAGTTCTTTTCCGAGAATACAGGCAATTTTTGAAACACGTATCACATGGTTTTGCGTTTCTTGAGAACGAAGAGCAATTATTTCATTTAATCTTGAAATAACATTTTTTTTATCTTTCAACATTTTATCATTTGTATTGTGTAGTTTCTGATTCAAATAAATATTTTCAAATGCGATAGAAATGTTTGAGGCAAAGACATTAATTAGTTCTTTATCAAGATCAGAAATATTGTTAAGACCTGCAAGATAAAGAACATTTTGTTTCCCTTCTTTTGAAGCAAAATACCCGATATATTCGTGCTGATGAAAAATAGATCTTTTTTCTTCAATTGCTTGTCTAAGAATGCTCAAAATATCTTTTGGAAGAGCTGTTACCGGTTGATCAATTATTTTAGCGAATTTTCCTGCACCGGCAATAATATGAAATTTATCTGAATCATAAGTTGCTGCAAAACTATCAATATCGGAATAAAGAAAACCATCATCAACATCCTGTAATGATGCTAACTGCATTAGAATACCAGAAGCAAAAGTACTTAAAGATTGAGCTTTAAAAAGATCTTTACTGGCACTAATAATTTTTGCTAATCCAAGTTGATTTCTCTCGATAGTTTTTAAATCATGATAACTCCGTAAAGCAGAGATAATGGTTGTAAAAAGCTTTTGAGAAGTAAGCTCTGTTTTTTCTTTATAATCATTAATATCATAATTTATTATGACCTCATTTTCAGGAGCTTGCCCCGGCTGACCTGTTCGTAAGATGATTCTGACTAAATTATTTTTAAGAATCTGACGAAGATATTTTACAACTTCTAAACCAGCGTCTTCAGTTTCCATAACGACATCAAGAAGAATAATGGCAATATCTCTTTCATTTCTCAATATTTCCTTAGCTTCCTCAGCTGAGTAAGCACTTATCATCTCTATTGGCATTTGCTCAAATACAATCTCTTGTATTATCAATTTAGTCATAGCATGAATTTCTTGTTCATCATCAACTATTAGAATTTTCCATTTTTTTTGTGATTGAATATTCTGTCTTTTTGGGGGAAATTCATCTGCAAATAAAATTTCATCATTACTCATGTTAGACTCCTAATTATAATTTAGATTAAGATAAAGCATAATGTGAATCTGCTCTTTCAAGATATGTGGCATCATATTCCCTTATTCTCAATCTTAATCTTATTTTCTCATTTTTCATTTACTTCGTTACAAGAATTTTCATTTCTCGGACTGCTTCAGCTAAACCGGTAAAAATCGAACGAGAAATAATACTGTGCCCAATATTAAATTCAGTAATAATATTAAGTTCTACAAGTCTTACAATATTTTTATAATTCAAACCATGTCCGGCTACAACCCGCATTCCAGCTGCTTTTACTAATTTGCAAGCTTTATGGATTCTTTTAATTTCAGCTTCAATTTCAGCTTGTTTTTTTAGATTTGCATAAAGACCGGTATGAATTTCGACAGCATCAGCTCCAAGTTTATCTGCTAATTTAATCATTTCTGTGCTTGGTTCAATGAAAACACTTACTTCAATTCCACTATTTTTCAGATCAGCAATCTTTTCTTTCATTCCCTCAATATTAAGATTCAAACCACCTTCAGTTGTTAATTCTTCTCGTTTTTCAGGAACAAGAGTAACTGTATCAGGTTTTATTGATTTTGCAATGGTAATGATTTCATCAGTTACAGCCATTTCTAAATTTAGCCTTGTTTGAATAGTTTCTCTGAGTAACTTTAAATCTCTGAGCTGAATATGTCTTCTGTCTTCACGTAAATGGATTGTTATTTGATCTGCTCCATTTGCTTCTGCGATTGCCGCAGCATAAATAGGGTCCGGTTCTATTCCTAATCTTGCTTGACGCAAAGTTGCCACATGGTCAATATTTACACCTAATTCTATCATTTAATTCTCCTTCAAAATTTCTTTTAAAAAGCTGACACCCAATTCAGGTTTCTCAACTGAAAAATAATCTGCAATTGTTGCAGCAATATCAGCAAATGAATTTCTAATACCCAAATTTTTTGAAGAACAATTTTTCCCATAAACTATAAGTGGAATATATTCACGAGTATGATCTGTTCCGGGAAAAGTTGGGTCGCAACCATGATCAGCAGTTAAAATTAAAATATCATCATCACTTAAAGAAGAGATTATTTCTGGCAATTTTGTGTCAAAGTAAATTAATCCTTTTGCAAAACCGGCAACATCATTTCTATGCCCCCACAAAGAATCAAAATCGACTAAATTTGTAAAAATCAAACCATCTTCTGCTGTCCGAAGAAATTCTATTGTTTTATCTATACCTTCCTCATTTGAATGAGAATGAAATGATTTTGTCATGCCTTTGAAATTAAAGAGGTCTTCAATTTTTCCAACACAAGTAACACCATAAGAATTTGTTTTCAAAATATCAAGAATTGTATCTCTTGGAGGTGAAACCGCATAATCTTTGCGATTTGTAGTGCGTTTAAAATTTTCTTTATTTGTTCCCAAAAATGGGCGGGCAATTACTCTTCCAATTGTTTGTCCGGGGTTGAATAATTTGTGGCGAGCAATTTCACAGATTCTGTACAATTCTTCTTTTGGATAGATTTTTTCATGGGCTGCAATTTGAAAAACACTATCAGCTGAAGTATAGATTATTAATTTTTTTGTTTTAAGATGTTCTTCGCCAAAATCACGAATAGCATCTGTACCGGAATACGCTTTATTCAATATTACTCCCGGAACACCGGTAAGTTCAATAAATTTCTCAATCATCTTTTTGGGAAATCCATTTGGGAAAAACTGGAATTCGGTTTCAACATTTAGACCGGCAATTTCCCAATGTCCGGTAACAGAATCTTTCCCCGGAGAGACTTCTCTCATTTTTCCATAAGCTGCTGTATTTTGTAAGTTTTTGGAAACTCCAGAAATTTCTACAATATTTCCCAACCCTAATTTTTGTAAATTTGGAAGAGAAAAATTCTTTGTATGAGTTGCTACATGCGGTAGTGTACTGCTATTTTCATCATTAAACCTATCGGCATCTGGAAGTGCACCGACTCCGACACCATCTAAAACTATTATTATCACTCTTTTTTTCATTTTATCCTACTTAATATTTGAACGAAAACTAACTTTCTCAATATTCTTTTTGTACCACTTCTACACGGATAGAGATTAAAGAATATTCCAATTAATTTTTCTTCATGGACTTCATTTCCTTACATGGTTAAAAATCCTTTTTCTATTTCTTTTTCTTTATGAACTTCATTTACTTTATGGTTAATGAAGTTAGATATTTTCTCTAAAAATTACGATATTTGCCTTTGCTTTAAGATCTTTTAAATGATCAATCAATTTTAGTTCAGTCTCAATTTGAGTGAGTCTTTCTCGCAATACACTTTCGATTTTCTCAAATTCTACATATTGACTTTTACGTTTTTCAGTAACAAGTATTATATGATAACCAAATTTCGTTTTTACAGGTTTTGAAATTTCATTTACATCCAAATTGAAAGCTACTTCATCAAATTCTTTTATCATTTTCCCACGAGTAAGGAATCCTAAATCTCCGCTAACACAACGACTTGGACATTCAGAACAATATTGAGCAGATTCACTAAAATTACCGGTAGATTTGATTTTATCACGAAGTTCTATAATTTTATGATAAGCTTCTTCTCCATGATCTTTGATGAGAATATGTGATGCTTTTACCATTTCTTTTGTAACAAAATTTTCTTTATTATTCTCATAAAATTCTCGAAGTTTTTCGATTGAAATGTCTTCTTTGGGAGCACAATGGAGAGTAATATATTTTTTTGTAGCAAGATTATCTCTAATACTATTACGAACATCTTGGATTGTCAATCCCTGCCTTTCAATAGATTTATGAAAATCTTTTTCAGAATGAGATTTCATCATCAAATCTAATAAAGCACTTTGAATTTCATCAGTACTAATTTCAATATTATCTGCTCTTGCTTTTTCAAGTAAAAGATAACCGTTTATCAGATTTTCTAAGGCTTGTTTCTTCGATTTAGAAGTAGGCTTATCAATTTTAGATTTTTCCATTACTTTAGAGAGTTCGGCCTCATATTCTAAAGAACTTAATTCATAATTATTTATCTTTGCAACTATCATTTATTTACTCCATTTTTTATAGTGATAAACAAATGCTTCAAGTTGTTTTCTTGTTTACTTGAATGTAGATGTTTATTCATTTATACTTAATTGCAGATAAAATCATCTACTTTTTTTAGTATATCTAAAAAATTAATCTTTTCACTATCAATTGTCAAATCAAAATCTATTTTTCTATACCAGGTTAATTGTCTTTTTGCGTAATGTCTCGAATTTTGTTTTACTTTTTCAATGCAAGTTTGAAGATTCTCTTGATTTTCAATAAATGGCAAAAATTCTTTATATCCAACGGAATTTAATCCTGCTAAAGAAAAATCATATCCCATTTCTATAATACTTTCTATCTCACGCAAAAGACCTTTTTCCATCATAGAATCTACTCTTCGGTTGATTTTTTTATACAGAAAATCTCGATCACAATTAACAAAAATATTGTAAACAGAAAATTTTGGTACAAATGCCTGTTCTTTCCAATGTTCTCCTATCGTTTTTCCAGTTGCTTGAAAAATTTCAAGTGCTCGCAATATTCTTTGAGAGTCATTTTTATGGATTCTCAAAGCAGTTTCAGAATCAACTTCTAATAATTCGTTATAAATGAATTCATTTCCAAATTTCTCATATTGTTGTCGTAATTTTTCTTGTAATTCAAAAGGAATTTTAGGAGAGTTGAATAGTCCATTTAAAAGAGCTTTTATATAAAAACCTGTTCCGCCTACTATTAATGGAACAGCTTGTTTACCCTTTGGATTGAGAACAATTCTTTCGACATCAGAGCAAAAATCTCCGGCATTATAAATTTCATCAGGATTAATAATATCTATTAAATGATGTTTTATTTTTTCTCTTTCTTTTATAGAAGGTTTAGCTGTACCAATATTCAAATATCTATAGATTTGTCGAGAATCAGCAGAAATAATCTCAGAACCTAAAGATTCAGCGATTTTCATTGCGAGAGAGCTTTTACCGGAAGCAGTTGGTCCTTGTATAGTTATGATTTTTTCCATTACATAATTCTTTTGAACTTTTTCTCAAATTCATTTAAGGTCATCTTAAAAACTAAAGGTCTTCCATGTGGACAAAAATATGGAACTTCACAAGCAAAAAGGTCATTTATCAAAGCAAGCATTTCTTTTTTACCAAGTTTTGTCCCAGCCTTAATGGCTGCTTTACAAGAAACAGATTTGGAAATACTATCTCTAAAATCCTCAGTTTCTTGAAATTCAGTTTCAAGTTGTTTTAGTATTTCAATAAAAACTTCTCCGCCGTCCCAATCTTCCAATTCTGCTGGAATTTCATCTATAACAATTGAACTTCCACTAAATGTTTTAATCGAAAATCCAATTTTCTGAATTGTCTCAATATTTTCAGAAATTAAATCCGATATTGTTTCGCTAATAATTGGAGGAATATCCACCACTATTGGAAATAGAAGTTTTTGAGTTGGAGCCGGTACCCCATGAATTCTGTGAAGAATTTTTTCATAAAGAATCCTTTCATGTGCAGCATGTTGGTCAATAACAAGAAGTCCGTCTTCAACTTGTGTAAAGATATAACTTTGATGTAATTGCCAAGGATTTATCAAATCTTCTTCCGATTTTAAGCTAATAGTATTTCTCAATGAAGATGGCTTATTTTCAGGGGATTCCTCTTTAATTAGTTGGGTTTTCTTTTTTGTAGAAAATAAATCCGGTTGAAATGTCTCTGAAAATTCTTTTTTATAAGAAGAAAATTTTGGAGTTTGCGGTTGTTGATATTCTCTTTCTGTAAAAATTCTTGCTTCATTATTGGTGATTTGTTGTGGCATTGAATTATCATGAAATTTCGTTTTTACTTTTAAATATTTATTTTCTTCGTAATCGAGTAAATTCCGGCTCAGAGTTGATTTTATAAAATTATGTACTAATTGTGAATCTCTAAATCTAATCTCTTTTTTAGTAGGATGGACATTAAAATCAATTAAATTGGGATTCATTTTGATAAAAAGAATATAGGGTGGAATTTTCCCTTGCGAGTAAATTCGGGATTTTCGGATAAAAGGTTCATAGGCTGCCTTGATACTATGAGTTACAATTTTATCAAAAATAAATCGACCGTTGACAAACAAATATCTAAAATCATTGAAACCTTCTGGAGTTTCTTCCAATCCTTTAATGTACCCTTTTACTGAAATTACAGCATCAGAAGCAGATATTTCTATCATATCATTCTTCAAAAATTCTGAGCCAAATATTGCAAGAAGTCTTTGATCTTGTTCTTCGACAATTGGATAATTTAGTTTAATTTTACCATTTGAAATTAATCGAAAATGGATCTTGGGATAAATAATCGCTTGATAATGAATATACTTGAGTATGTGTTTATATTCAACCTGATCTGATTTAAGAAATTTTTTACGTGCAGGAATATTCCAAAAAAGTTTTTCAATTGTGATTGTAGTTCCTTTATTGGCAGAAGTTTTGGTTACATTTTTTAGTTTACCAGACTCAAAAAGAATTTCTGTAGCCATTACAGATTCTGTGTTTTTTGTAATTAGGCTCATTTTACTAATTGAAGCAATACTCGGTAGTGCTTCTCCCCGAAATCCCAATGATGAAATACTAAAGATATCAGTCACTGTACGGATTTTACTTGTAGCATGTCTTTCAAAAGAAGTGAGAGCGTCATCTTCGCTCATTCCTATTCCGTTATCAATAACTTGAATAAAAGATTTTCCACCATTTTGAACATTTACAGTAATTGAGGTAGCACCGGAATCTATAGAATTTTCAACTAACTCCTTAACAACAGAAGCGGGTCTTTCAATAACTTCTCCGGCTGCAATTCTATTTGCTACTTCTTCAGAAAGAATTCTTATTCTACTCATTAATAATTACCTCAAAAAAATATTTAATTCTACTTATTAATTACCAAATTCTTCTTGTTTATAAATCTGTAAAGTAACAATTTTAGAAATTTAATTTAAGAGAAATTGATTCTTTTTTCAGTTTGGTTCGTTTAGTT
>JAOZMQ010000063.1:8176-10820 GCA_029934195.1 Candidatus Cloacimonadota bacterium
TCATTAAATATAAGGATTAAATTATGAATGATAAATTTAAGTTAAGTAATAATGTTAAATTAAATAGTCTGTTGAATCATCTGATAGATCAGGTGAATGATTATGGGGAATCGCAGATTAGACAATTGAATAGTTTAACTAAAATCGGTATTTCTCTTTCCGCTGAAAAAGATATTAATAAAATATTTGACATGATTCTTGAAGAAGCATTATTGTTCACAAATGCTGATGGTGCGACAATATATACTGTCTCAGAAGATAAAAAATATCTTGATTTTCAAGTTGTTTATAATAGAACAATGAATCTTCGTATGGGAGGAACACATCAACCGATAACTTGGCCAAGTATCCCTTTTGAAAAGGATAAACAAGGAAGATCAAGAAATTTGTCTGCTTATGTTGCCGAAACAGGTATGTCCACAAATGTTGAAGATGCATATCATCAAAATATTTTCAATTATGAGGGCACAAAAGAATCTGATGAAAATCATAATTATCATTCAAAATCAATGGTAGCAATTCCTTTAAAAAATCATGAAAATGAAGTTCTTGGGGTTATCCAATTGATAAATGCTTTGAACAAAAATGGGAAAATTGTACCATTTACTGATGAACATATTGCTATTCTAGATTCTCTCGCTTCGCAAGCAGCAATTTCTTTAACTACACGACAATTAATCAATGATTTAGAAAAATTATTAAATCAATTTATAAAATCAATTGGTGATGCTATTGACCGCAAATCTCGTTATACAGCCGGTCATGTTAAACGAGTTGCAACTTTAACTGAAAATATAGCTAAATTAATTCATAAAGAAAAATCAGGATTCTATGAAAAAACGTCATTTACAGAAGACCAGTTTAAAGAAATAAGTATGGCTGGTTGGATGCACGATTTGGGGAAAATTATCACTCCAACTCATATTATGGATAAATCAACAAAATTAGAAACTATTTTTGATAGAATTCAGCTAATTGAATCTCGATTTGAATTGTTAAAAGCAATCATTGAAAAAGACATTATGCAAGCAACAATCGATGATGATAGTCGAAAAATAAAGGAGTTATCAGATATTCTTGTAAAATTATCTTTAGATTTTCACTTTGTAGAAAGATGTAATATTGGTGGAGAATTTATGGAAGATTCTGATCTCAAAAATTTGAAACGAATTGCAGAATTTAGCTATTTTTCCTCTGATAAAAGATATATACTTATAACTAAAGATGAATATAAAAACCTCAGTATTCGTAAAGGAACACTGCTTTTTGATGAAATGCAGGTTATGCGAGAACATGCACTTGTAACGAAAGAGATGCTTTCAAAGCTATCATTTCCAAAAAAATTCAAAGACGTTCCATTATATGCAAGTTCACACCATGAAAAATTATCCGGGAAAGGTTATCCTTCTCAATTATCCGCAAATGATTTACCACTTCAAGCAAGAATTATTGCTGTAGCAGATTTGTTTGAAGCTCTTACTGCATCTGATCGACCTTACAAAACAGGGAAAACACTCACGGAATCTTTAACAATTATGGCTCGAATGGTTAAAGATAATGATATTGACGGCAATATTTTTAATCTATTTCTTGAAACCGGTCTTTTTAAAAAATATGGTGAAGAATATTTACATGAGTTTCAAGTAGATGATGTTGATATCGAGTCTATAAAAAACATCATTAATGAAAAAAATTAGTTATGGATATTTCAAAGAATAAGATTAAATATCTGGTTTCACTTAAACAACAAAAATTTCGGAATAAATATAAAAAAGTTCTTGTTGAGGGTGTAAGAATTATTGAACAACTTGCAAGCAAAAACATCCTTCCTGATGAGATATTTTATTTAGAAAATTCTGATAAAAAAATCAAATTTGGAAAGCATAACATAAAAGAATATAATTTACAAAATTATCAGATGAAAAAAATTACAATGACTGATAATCCGCAATTTGTTACAGCTCTTTATTCAATTCCAAACGCTCAAATAATGAAAACAAATTTTTTACTTTATCTTGATAGGATTCAAGATCCCGGAAATCTTGGGACCATTTTTAGAACTGTAGCAGCTTTTGATATTGATGGGATAATTTTATCGCCTGAATGTTGCGAAATCTTTAATCCAAAAGTTGTCAGATCTTCGTTGGGCTCAGTTTTTTGGGTACCTCATATTTATAAAGATATTAGTGAAATGAATCTTGAAAACCAATCCTTGATTGTTACGTTATTGGAAGGTTCTGACTTGTCTAAATTTAGAAGGAATGGTCGAATAATTTTAGCAATAGGATCTGAATCTCAAGGATTAAAAGCAGAAATAATTAATCGTGCAGATGAAAAAATTACAATTCCGTATTCCGGTGAAATGGAATCTTTGAATGTTGCAATTGCTACAGGTATTTGCCTTTATGAATTGAGCAAACCCCACCTTCCTAATAGTCTCTTTTGACCTTCGGAATGGTGGGAAACAAAAATATTATTTCAGAACACCTGATCTCATAGATTTTAAAATGACCCCAGTTTTTAAAATAGTCTCTTGATTGATTTCTCGTAGGCACAAATGAATGATAAATTTTAATTTCTCTTCTTTAGAAACGTACTCGTTTTAAAAATGTACCCATTTTACTTTGCGTAAAAAGAAATTATT
>JAOZMQ010000438.1 GCA_029934195.1 Candidatus Cloacimonadota bacterium
ATTGTAAGAAAATTTTTTATACAGGAAGTTATTATTTAAATACTTTGGCTTGGGGCGATCTTGATATTTCTGTAATTTTAAACAGTAACTTCTTTAGTATGAACGATTTTATGTGTATCACAAAAGAAATCGGATTGATCGAAGGTATTCAAAAAATCAATTATCGGAATTATTTAAAGGAAGATCCACGCCCAATTCCTATCGGATTATATAACGGAATTTATCTCGATATCGGCTCAAAAATATGGAAAATCGATTTGTGGGCAGTGGATGAAACAAAAATTGAAAATGATAAAAAAGAAATGAAAAGGATATTGGATAAGATTGATTCCAAAAAACGGGAACTTATTCTTGAAGTCAAAAATAAAATTTTAACCAAAAGCGGAAGAACTCCTCCTTTCAGCGGTTTTCATATTTATAAATGTGTTGTTGACCGGAATATGAAAAACAGTTCCGAGATTATTGAATACATGAGAGAGAAATTATTTATTTAACATCACTTCGACTTATCTCAATATGATTTTAAAAGGAAAATCACTTTAGGTAAGTCTCCAAATATAGGAAATTAAACAATGGCAGGGAAATTAAAATTAGAAGGAGATCTTTTAAACAAAGCTCTCAAAATGTTGAAAAAAGTGAGCAATATTTTTGATGATAACAGTATTTCTTATGTTCTTGAAGGAGGAACTCTTTTGGGAATTATTCGTGAGAATCGGCTTCTTCCTTGGGATAATGATTTGGATATTACAATAACGGAAGATTTTATCCCACAATTATTAAAAGTAAGACATAAAATTTGGAAAGCTGGTTTCAGAACTCGGATTCGCTATCATAAAAAAAATATTGGACCCTTTAAAAAAGGGGAAATAAGAATGATGAAAATTCAAACTCGAAAATATTATTTCTTCAAAGATAAAAGTCTTTTGGATATTTTTATAAAAAGAAAGTCCGAAGGAAAATATTTCTGGACAGTCGGAGCTAAAAACCCAGTTTTGAAATCAGTTGATGCAAAATTTTATGAAAATTTCTCAACGGTTAATTTCAATGACTACAATTATTCCATTCCTAAAGAATTTGAAGAATATTTGACTTGTAGATACGGAAATTGGAAAATTACGCAAAAAGAATGGAACTTTAAAAAAGATGATAAAGCAATAATTAAAGAGGAAAAATGAGAGCAATAATAATAGCTGCAGGAAAAGGAACTCGTCTTTATCCGCTAACAAAAAATACTCCTAAAAGTCTATTGGAAATAGGAAACGGACTTACATTGTTGGAATCTCAGCTGTACAGTTTGAAAGAAAACAATATTAAAGATGTTACGATTATTGTTGGTTATCGAGCTGAACAAATCGAGGCTAAAATAAAAAAATACGAAAATGATTTTAATATAAATACGGTTTATAATCCGTTTTTTGCAACCTCCAATAATCTGATTTCAGTGTGGTTTGCACGCCATTTTATGCAGGAAGACTTTATCACGATTAACGGAGATGATATATTTAATCCTTCGATAATTCAAAATCTTCTCAAAAGTAAAGCCAACATTACAATGGTTATTGATGAAAAAAAATCTTATGATGATGATGATATGAAAATCACTCATTCCGAAGGTCTCGTCCATAAAGTCAGTAAGCAAATTCCATTTGAAGAAGCTAACGGCGAATCTGTTGGAATTATTAAATTTTCCGGTTATGGTCCCAAAATTTATGTCGATATTCTTGATGAAATGGTGAGAAAAGAAGAAAATAAAAATGTCTTTTATTTAAGGGCAATTCAGGAAATTATTAAAAAAGGTTATCCTGTAAATTACTCAAAATGCTCGCCTGGTGATTGGGCGGAACTTGATTTTCATCCTGATTTAATGTTTATCAGAGATTATGTAACGAATACAAACTTTGCCGAAAAAATTCTTAAGAAGCAACCGTGAAAAAAGAAATTATTATCCTAACCGGAAACAACAAATTTTTTGGACAAACCCGCAAACCTTGGGTGAGTCTCAATTTTGATAAAATTAAACAAATCCTTAAACAAGATGGATTTGCTGTAAAAAATTATGAATTTCATGAAATTACAAATAAAAAAATTCTAATCAAAGATTCAATTATTTTTTACTCTTTCAGTCAAAAACCGGAAATTAGGAATTATATAAATGATGTTTTAAATTATCTTTCAAACTTTAATAATGAATTGATTCCAAATTTGGATTTGTTGAAATGTCATGAAAATAAAGGTTTTCAAGAACTTTATAAAAGGCAACTCAAAGTCGAATCTCTTAATGCTTTTTATTTTAGTAATCTTGCTGATTTGTATTCTTATCAATTTCAATATCCGATAGTTTTTAAAACAATTGATGGTTCAAATGGGAAAGGTGTTTCGCTGATAAAAAGTGAAAAAGAACTTATCAAAACTGTAAAAAAATATGAAAAGATTGGTCTTTTAGAAAAAATAGATTTATTTAGAAGAAGGTATTTTAGGAAAAAAAAATCTTATAAAGAATATCCAAATTATAGCAATTCTAAAGATTTGTTTCAATATAAGAATTATTTAAAACCTTGTAAACTATTTGTGTTACAAGAGTTTATCCCGAACCTTAAATGGGATTTCCGTGTTTTGATTATTTTTGACAGATATTACATAACCAAACGACATGTCAGAGAAAATGATTTCCGAGCAAGCGGAGCTAAAAAATTTGATTTTAATTTTAAACCTGATGAGCAAATTCTTGATTTTGCCAAAAATATTTATTCAAAATTTGACACTCCTTTTTTATCAATTGATATTGCCTTTGATGAAAAAGCGTGTTATCTCATTGAATTTCAAGCACTTCATTTTGGCTTAAATGTTTTAGTGAAATCGGGGGGATATTATTCTTTCTTAGATAAAAAACAAATTTTCCATAAG
>JAOZMQ010000064.1 GCA_029934195.1 Candidatus Cloacimonadota bacterium
AATTTATAATTAAATAAGTCTCCTGCAAGAAATTCTTTTTAGAGTTAATATCTCTTTATGTGTAATGATAAAAAAAAATCCTCTTGACTAATTCTATCTTTTCCATAGAAGCAAGAAACTTCTTTTTTAATTTCAATAATTCTGTGGAGTAAAAATGATCTCTTTAGAAAAAGTAGAATATCAAACAAAAGATAAAAATATTCTTAAAAACATAAATTTAGATTTAGAATCAGGTAAAAAATATTTACTTTTAGGTCCTTCTGGAAGTGGTAAAACTTCTTTATTAAAGATTTTAAATAATCTCATCTCAATTTCTTCCGGTAAAATATCCCTTAATAATATCAGTTATGAGGAAATAAATCCGACTATCTTGAGAAAAAAAATTTCCTTAATAATGCAGGATTCTATTCTCTTTGGAAAAACTGTAAGAGATAATTTTGAATATATTAATTCATTGAATAACTTAGAGTTGAACGAACTTGAATTTATAGATTTCTTATCAAAATTGAAGATGAACAAAGATTTTTTTTATCAGGATATTAATGAACTTTCCGGTGGTGAAAAACAACGAATTTCCATCATTCGGACAATAATGAATTCTCCTGATTATATTCTTGCTGATGAACCTTTTTCCGCTCTTGATAAATCTCGGATTAATATTCTTTTCCAAATGTTGATTGATCTCGTAGAAAAAAATAACGTTGGATTAGTAATCATTAGTCATTATTTTGAAGAAATAATTCATTCATTTGATCAAGTAATTTTTCTTTTTAATGGAGAAATTGTTTTTTATGGAAAACCGGATAAATTTTTATTGAATACAGATAAACGAATATTAAATTTCTTGGGTGGTATTGATGAATGAATATTTTAGAATAGGAAATCCTGGCTTATTTTTTAGCGTTCTTGCAATGTTTTTTGTAATGATAATCAGTAGTTTAAACAGATTGAAATTATCAAAAGAAATTTTAATCGGTACAATTCGGTCTTTCTTCCAACTTTTTTTGATGGGATTTGTTTTGAGATACACATTCCAAAATTCTCGTTGGTATATTACAATTAGTCTTTTTATAATGATGCTATTGTTTGCAACTTATGAAGCTTATAAAAGAGTCCAAATTAGAAATACAAAATTCTTTTACTACATCCTCTTTTCTTTATCAATCGGTTCTCTAATCCCTCTGGCAATGATTTTTTATCTTATAATTGGAATAAAACCTTGGTACAATGTTCAATTTATTATCCCAATTTCAGGCATGATTGTTGCAAATTCGATGACAGCTTTATCACTTGGTTTAAACAATTTTTTGCAAGAAATTGATTCCAATCGTTTACTTATTGAAACCAAGCTTTCTTTGGGTGCAAATTCTACTAATGCGATAAGAATCATCTTTCAAAAATCTTATTACAATGGAATCCTTCCCACAATTAATGCTCTAATGGTTTTAGGAATTGCCAAACTTCCCGGAATGATGACCGGACAAATTTTGGCTGGGATTCCACCTTTAGAATCTGTTAAATATCAATTAATGATAATGTATATGATTTCTTTTTCAACCGCTCTTTCTCTTTTAATTCTACTAAAATTAAGCAAAAGAATTGTATTTAATAATCGCGAACAACTTGTAATATAAGAATTGTAACAAATCCGAGCCGGAAACGCCTACTTCTATTGAGCAAAGAAGCAAGCAAGATGCTTACAATTCCCATAAAAATCCTTTCTAATGACAGTTCTGCTTTTTCGGAAAGCTTAAACTACTTTTGAATTATTGAATTTTTCCTGAACTTTTTAAAAAAATTCACAAATTTTTGCTTAATTTTTCTCCATTTTGTTTTCTGGATTTTTGCTGATGAAAGTTTTGATAATATTGCGTTATAACTAACATTTTTAATTACTATTTTTCGGATCTCATTAATTTTATAATTATCACGATATCTGGTTTTAATTGATATTTTTGATAGTTTAGAAATTACAGAAAATGTATCTCCTTTTTGCCATAGAATATTAATATCTTCATCAATAAGAGTTTTTACTGCAATTTCTGATGGTGGTTTATCTCCTGAAAATAATACCGCAAATATTTTTTTTTCGTTAACAGTGCAAAATTTTTTCAAATTAGGAATTGCAAAAACGATATCTAATCGAACTGATGGAAAAACTAACAATACATTTCCTTTCTTTCCACGAAAAAATTCAATAAACTCATCAATATTTGTAGCTGCTACAAAGAAATTATCAACAACAATATTTTGTTCATTTGTTTCGTGTAAAATCTCCGGCTTTAATTCATCTATTACTTGTCCCAAAGTTGGATTGCTGAGAATTGGAGAATAGGGAATTATTCCATATAATTTTAAATTATTTTTTTTACAATATTTTTCAATTGATAATCTTACTTTTTGGATTTTAGAATCAATAACCTTATTTACAATGATTCCAATAACTTGAGCACCTTTGCTTTCAAAGAAAACTCGATTTAATTCTAATTTATCAATAGTGCTTCCAATTCCACCTTTTGCAAGTAAAATTACTTTCGCATCTAATATCTTTGCAACATCTGCATTTGATTTATCTAAAACTGAGCCAACACCACCATGTCCAGTACCTTCAATCACAATATAATCTTTGTCAATTGCAACTTGTTCGTAAGCATCAATAATTTTTTGTCCTAAATCCGGTTTAATCATTTTATTGAGATATTCTTCTGTATAACCTTTTTTAATGACAACCGGATTCATAAAAATCGGAGAATCCGAAAAATCAAAAAAGTTTTTCATTAGAATAACATCTTCTTCTACTTCACCCCATTTTGAAGGAAGCCATCTTTGACCAACAGGTTTCATAAAGCCAACTTTAAAATTTGATGAAATCAGTTTATCTATAATAGCGAATGATATTGTCGATTTCCCAATATCTTTATCAGTGGCAGCTATAAAAATATTTTTTGCCATAGTTTTACCTCATAAAAAAAGCTCTATTACAATAATAGAGCTATAAAAATTTATTTTACTCATCAACTTGAATTAATATAGACAGTAATGTTTTTTGCTACTTCAATTCTGTCTCTTGTAAATATTTCAATTAGTTTAAAAAACTAAAAACCAATTATTCTTCTATAGGTATTTCGTGATCAATTAATAACTTATAATCATCAATTTCTTCTTGAAGTTTATCTATCAAAGATTGAACAATCATATTATAAGGAACACTGTCGCCTTTCAGTTTTTTTATTACAGCTTGTTTATAAGATCTTGGAGTAATATAATTATTTTTATCAATTTTATTGAGAAATGAATAATATTGATCAACTGGAGGAAGATCTTTTAGCATCTCTAACCATTTCACTGATTCATAATCTTCTTCAATAAACCAGATCATTTCAAATGGCATTTTTCCATCATTTTTAAACCACTTTTTGTTCTTCCAATAACCGGCTGTACATTCTAAATCCAGAAGATCATCTTTGGGAATGTCCACTGCTAAACCAAAATTATTTGGAAATCTGTACAAAAATCTTACCTTTTTTAGCTGGTCAAATTTATTAACCAGAAATTCTTCAAAATCTTTCAATTCCATATGCAAATCCTATTTTTACAATTGTTTAATTACATTTCAATATATTAAAAAACAAAATTAAATTGATATGAGAAATTGTAAAGATAATAAAAAAAACTCTTCACTTTTAAAGTAATAACAATTGAAACAGGGCTGTTACAAGAAAGGATTTCTTGTAATAAGAATTATTATTTAGTGTCTGAACGAAAAAGAACTTTTTAACCATGAAGCAAATGAAGTTAACTAAGAAAAAAGAATCTGGAGATTATTTTTTCTTAGCTTCATAGAAGCGACATCTTTGTAGCCCAATGCGTTAGCTTTGGGTAAAGATAAAAAGAGAACTAAGCTACAGAGTAGCGACAAAAAAAATGATATTTAAAAAGTAATACTTAAAAAAATATGGAAAAACAAAATGATACATAAATTACTATCAGGTAAGAAAGTAGTATTGGCTTCTGGATCACCACGAAGAAAGGCAATCTTTCAAATGATTGGAATCAATGCTTTACAGATTCCACCGAATATTGATGAAACAATTACGACTCATAATCCCAGAAGGTTTGTTTGCCTTCAAGCAAAAAATAAAGCAAAAGAAGTTAACAAAAACATGGATACCGATTGTATTGTTGTAGCTGCTGATACTATTGTTTACCACAACAACGAAATCTTGGGGAAACCGAAAAATGTATATCAGGCAGCAGATTATCTTTCTCGTCTTTCAAACAATAAACATTCAGTTTATACTGGAATTTCTGTTAGCTATTGTGGGAAAACTATTACAGATTTTTCAAGAACATCTGTTATCTTTAATTCAATATCAATGTATGAAATTGAAGAATATATTACCACAAAAGAACCAATGGATAAAGCTGGAGCTTACGGAATTCAAGGTTATGGCTCACAATTTATTAATTCTATTTCTGGTTGTTATTTTAATGTTATGGGCTTTCCGGTAGCTTTATTCTATGAAATAGTAAAAAAATTGTTACAACCGGATTACATTCAGAATAATGAAAAAACTATTTCATAATGCTAAATTTTATTCTTTAGATAAAAGCAAAACAATCTTTGATTCTGTTCTTACAGAAGATGGAATAATTATTGATTGTTTTTTGGGAACGCCTAAAATTGTTGCTAAAAAAATTGATTTGAATAGAAGTTTTGTTTACCCGGGTTTTATAGATACACACACACATTCTTTTGAAGGTGGACTATACAGTCTCGCCGTAGATGCTTCGAAAGCTGACAAGATTGCGGATCTATTGGATTTACTTGCAGAAGCACCCAAAATAGGTGGAATGATTTTTGCCTATAATTTTGATGAAAATAATATTCTCGAACAACGTTTTCCATTACTTAAAGAAATCGATAAAATATTCCCTGATTTTCCTTTTTTATTAAGGCGTATTGATGGACATAGTTGTTTAATTAATTCGTTTGCTTTTGAAAAAATTACATGGGGTAAAAATATCCCAATTGGTTTTGATGGAGTGTTAAGAAAAACTCACAATGATATTGTTGCTCATTGGTTTCATAGAAATCTTGATAATGAAAGTATCATTCAGGCTTATGAAAAAGCCGCAACGATAGCAATTGAAGGTGGTTTTACTACAATTCATACAATGATTGGTGATGCAGATAATGATGCTTTACATTTTGAATTAATAAATAATTATAAAAAAAATTTACCAATTGAATATATCTTGTATCCTCAAATTTTTAATATAGGTAAAGCTTTAGAATTGGGTAGTAATCGGATTGGTGGTTGCATTTTGGCTGATGGTTCTTTTGGATCATATACAGCAGCTATTTCTAAACCTTATGCAAATAAACCTACTGAAAAAGGAATTTTATATCAATCACAATCTTTTTGGAATAAATTTGTTGAAGAAGCGCATAATAATGATTTACAAGTAGCAATTCATGCCATAGGAGATGCGGCAATCTCTCAAATCCTATCTGCTTATGAAAAAGCTCAGGTTAAAAATCCCAAAAACTTGTACCACCAAATAATTCATAACGAGCTAAATACAGACGATATGATAGAAAGAATGCAAGTAGCAAAAGTCAGTGCAGTTATGCAACCAATGTTTGATCGTTTATGGGGAGGGAAAAATGGATTTTACCGAAAAGTTCTTGGAAACGACAGAGCAAAAAAATGCAATCGTTTAAGAACAATTTATAATAAAAACATTCTATTAACCGGTGGCTCAGATTGGTATATTACTGAATTGAATGCAACAAAAGAACTTCACGCTGCAATTAATATTCATAATGAAAATGAAAGATTATCTTCTTCACAAGCAGTTGAATTATTTACAATAAATGCAGCAAAATTATCAAACGATAGTTCTCGCCTTGGAAAAATTCAGAAAAATTATCAAGCAGATTTTACTTGTTTTGAATCAGAAATCAGTGATTCATTCAAAGAAAATACAAAAATATCTCATGTGATAAAAAAAGGCATTTTACTCAAATGAACGAATTTAATCGCAGTAAAAAGATAGAATTAAGGATTCGGAATGAAATGTTAATTCATCCCCAATCAACACTAATTGATATTTATAAACTGTTTTTCCAAGGAACATTTGGGGCTGGACATTTCATTACAAACAAAAAAAATGCTTCAATAATGCTACAACAAGAATTAAATTCAGCAACGAAATTTGATCATTGTGTCTTACAAAATGTTGGTTATTTCAACGATTATTTTCGTGTAAATATGGTTTTATTAAAACGAAATGAAGTCTCATTTGAACAATATCTTAATCTTTTTCTTAGAAGTTCAAATGTCGAAAAGAATATTTCAAGAGAGAGTTGGACTATAGAATGGGAAAAAATATTTAATTTATGTAATAAGTTAATTATCAATAGAAACAATTTTGAAAAGGAACTCCGGCAAATCAATAAAAGTTTGAGGTCCGAAAATGCACTTGTAAGTCATAGTAAAGCTTTTAGCAGACTTTATCATCCTCATTATAGAATTATAAAAGGTGAGTTTCTAAAAGAACTTTTTGATGGATATTTTACAGAATCTGAAAGTAATTGATGGTTAAAAAACACAGTTAATCAATAAATTCTTCAAACCATATTTCTGTCATTACCAATTGTAATATTTCACTAAATCTGATTCTATTTTTTTTATACTTATCAAATTTTTCTTTTATTCCATCGCTATCAAAATATTCTCTATTTTGTAAGTTCTCAATTTTTTCTTCAATTACGGCAGAAAGCTCATATTTCATCCATCTCTTTAATGGAAACCTAAAACCCTTTTTCTTTTTATAGATATTCTTTTTGGGAATATATTTTTCTGCTGTTTTCTTAAGTATGTACTTCCCGATATCTCCCTTAACTTTCATTTTTGCAGGAATTTTAAATGATAAATCTATCAATTCATTATCAAGAAATGGGAATCGTCCTTCTAAAGAAAATCTCATTAAAAATTGATCAGATCTGTATAGAAAATGGTTTGATAAATAATTATTAAAATCAATAAATTCTAAAGCTTCCATATTGCTTGAGAAATTTTGATTTGAAAAATATAATTGTTTCACTTTATCAATTGTATTGAAATCTTTGATTACTGCTTTTTTAAAAATAGATTGTTTACTCTTTTCTGTCAGATAAGACCAATTTATTGTATTGAAATCTATGATTGAAGAGCATTTAGCAACATCATATAATTTTTGTGAGAAAGTAGAAGTATTTTGGAAAGGAGATATTATTGGTTTTAAAAATCTGGCAAGATACCACTTTTTAATCCAACGATGATAATTGTATCCTCCAAACAATTCATCTGCTCCAAGACCGTTTAAAGTAACTTTTATTTTATGTTCAGATACTGTTTTTGATAACAAATATTGCGGATCAATAAATCCCTTTGGTTCTTCATAACATCGAACAATATCTTGTAATTTCTTCAAAACTTGAGTGCTATCAACATAATCAATAATATGATTGATGGAATATTTATTTGAGACAGCTTTAGCTTCATTCACTTCATTCAATTTTGGCTCATTTTTGAATCCAATTGTATAAGCATTAATTCCTGAATTATATAACGAAGCAATTGCTGTCATTGTAGTTGAATCAACCCCACCACTCATAAAAGTAGCAACCGGAACATCAGAGAGTAATCTTTTTTTCACAGCTTTATGAAGTGATTCATCAAGAAGTTTAACAGCTTGTTTTTCTGTAAGAGAATAATCAACAGTATTTATAGGAATTTCCCAATATGACTTTTGAGTAACTTTCCCCTGATTATTGATAATCATCCAAGTTGCTTTGTCTAATGATTTTATCTCTGAAAAGATTGTGTCGGGGCGAGGTGTTACGCCAAAACTAAAACAATGATACAGACCTTCAATATTGATTTCTTTTTTTACCAAATCAGAAGCAAGAAGAGTTTTTATATCCGAAGCAAAGAGAATTTTATTTTTTTGTAATGAATAATACAATGGTTTAATACCCACTCTATCCCTTGCAAAAAATATCTCTTTTTTTTGAGAATCATAGATTGCAAAAGCAAACATTCCATCTAATTTTATTAGAAGCTCTTTCCCCCATTTGATAAATCCATTGATTAAAACTTCAGTATCTGAATTTCCATAAAATGTAAATCCTGAAGAAATTAATTGTTTTTTTAAATCTAAGTAATTATAAATTTCACCATTAAAAACAATCCAATACCTTTGATTTTTTGAACAAAGAGGCTGATGACCTTTTGCTGATAATTCTATTATTGATAATCTGCGATGCCCTAAAGCAAGGGTTATTTCTTCATTGAAATATGTTTTTTTAGGAGTAAATGGTAAAGACGATTCCCAGACATTTTTTGGTGTATTTATTCCACCTAAAATATGTTTAACTTTATAATTCTCTGAAAAAGAAACAATACCTTCATCGTCAGGACCACGGTTATCCATTTCATCTGTCATTTTTTTTACAGCTTCTAATTGAGATTTTGAGTTCCTAAAATTAAAAATTCCACAAATTCCACACATATTGACCTAATTTTTATATTTCCAAAATGTTAATAAATCACGATCACTTTTCCCATATTTTCTAAGAATCTTATTTAAGTTACGTACTTCTTTATTAAATCTGATTTTTAACTTCTCCGTAGTTTCTGCATTTAACTTTTCTCTTTTAACTTCTTTTGATGTAATTCTCATAATATAATCACGGAAAAAATCATAAAATTTTTTATGAAATATCTTCCTTGCAATAGGCCAAATTCTTTTATGTCCTGCTATTTTTCTAATAATCTTAAATCTAACTTTTTTATTAGAGTTAATATTTTCATATTTCTGTAATTTCGTAATTTCAACATCTAAAAATTCTAATATTTCAAAATAGAAACGTTCTTTATCTTTTATAAAATCTTCAAAAAACATAATTTTAATATTCTGAGTTGGAAATATTTTCAGATACCGTTCAATATGCTCTGCAAATTTGATTCTTTCAGAATAATATAATGATGGATTTTTCTTTTTATTTTTTCTTATGATCTCTTTATTAAGTGCATTTTCAAAACTCTTTTCTGTTTCATTCAATATGAATAATTGTCGGTGATAATAGGCGTAAAGTAAATCAACCGGTTCTCTAAAAACAGCAAGAATTTTAGCATTTGGATTGTATCTGAAAATATTCTCTGCTGCTTTCTTTGAGTAAAGATAATTTGTAGAGCTTTCTCCAATAATTTTCTGAGTACTTTCTTGGAAAATAAAATCGTATTCTTTTTGATTTTTGTAGAATATTTTATTTTGTAAATCAGAAGCAAAATAGTTTGGTTCTTTATCTTCAGACATAAATATTTCTTTGTGAGAACTTAGATATTTGTGCAAGGCTGTTGTTGCACATTTTGGTTCTCCTACAATAAAAAAATTAGCCTTAGACATTGATGTTCTTGAATATTTCTTGGTGTTGAAGATGTTTTTTATTTTTCATCAATAATTTTTTGCCATTCGAATTTATTAACATTTCTCTTTTCTTTATCAAAAACGATTCCAATAATAAAAATTTCTCCATTGTATTTTTGATAATATTTTTTATCAAGAATTTGCTTTAAAGGAGTTTCTTTAATTACTTTGAATTCAAAGATATATACTTTATTGGAAATTTTTATTGTTAAGTCAATTCTTCCATAATTTGTAACATCTTCCGCAATTAATTCTACTCCGAGCGATACAAAATAAGCATAAAGAACGCTGGCATAAAACCCTTCATAATTTTCAATATAATTATTTGTAAAATTATTGTATGCAATACTCGCGAAAAGTTGTTTGATTACAGATTCAAGATTTTCTATTGAACCACTTTCTAAAATATCATAAAGGTTATCACTTATACGATTCTTTTTTGGACTTGTAATCATCATTCTTAAAAGATAATTTGCAAAACTTATTTTAACTTCAAGATTTGGAAAAGTTAAAAGATATAAAATTTTATTCCTTTTTTCTATCATTTTTTTAATTGTAAGATATCCGGTTTGAAATAAAATTGTTTCAATAGATAAATCCTCAATATCAAAACTATTAACTAATTCCTCATCAATTTCAAGATTCTCAAAATTTGGTAAAAAATACTTATTTTTTTTTATTAAATTGATTAGAAATGATGGTGTTCCGGTTTCAAACCAATAGTTTCTAAAGAGCTTGTTTTTTTGAATAAAAAGCAAAATATCAAAAGGATTATAGACTTTATCACCAAGAAAATTATAACCGTTATACCATTCTTTCATTTTATTTAAATCAACTCCTCTCAAATATTCCATGAAAGTTGTTTCAATATCATTCTGAGTATAACCACAAATATTTCCATATTTTTTATCTAAACTTATATCAGTTAAATTGTTAAGTCCGCTAAAAAGAGATGTCCGACTAAATTTACTAACTCCTGTAAGAAACGCAAATTGGATAAATTCATCATTCTTCTTAATTTCTGTATAGAATCTTTTGAGAATTTCTCTATTTTCGATTGCAACTTCTATTTGATCAAGGTTGTCTAAAATAGGTTTGTCATATTCATCAACTAAAATTACTACTCGCTGATTATATTTTTCATAAGTTTTTTTGATTAAATAACTAAAATTTATAGCATAATCATCATCAAATTTATGTGTTATTTTTAGATTTTCCTGATTATTATCCAAGTTATAAAAAATAGAATTGAATAACTCTTTTGTACTTCTTACTCCTCCAAATGAAATTTTTATTACCGGATATTTTTTGCTCCAGTCATATTCATC
>JAOZMQ010000065.1:0-7833 GCA_029934195.1 Candidatus Cloacimonadota bacterium
ATGTCTGCATACGTTCAAAAAATCCCGAAGTCCCTGCTATCACGAGGAACTCCGGGATTTTTTACTTTCCCTTTCCCGAAAACTGGGGTCATTCTTAAATCTATGAGGTCAGGTGTTCTGAATCTACTATATGATTTTGTTTGTTATAGAATTTTCAAGGTGATAAAAAAGGTTTTCTCTGAACTATCGAGATACAGAAAAGTGAAATTCAAAAATCATTATAATAACAGATTACAACTCAAAGTCAGATTCTTATAAAAAAAGTGAGTATGCGTAAATCATTATTCCAAAATTCTTGACAGCATTTTATCAAATTTAATTTGATTTATAAAAAGGAGCTACGAAATGAAGACTATTGATTTAATTATAAAAAATGGATACATTGTAACAATAGATGAGAGGATGAATATTTTCAAAAATGCTTCAATTGTGATTAATGATGGCAGTATCCTTGAAATTGGAGAAGAAATTGATCTGACGAGATATCGTGCAAATGAAGTAATTGATGCTCAAAATAAGATTGTAATGCCAGGATTAATTAATTCACACACACATATTCCGATGACTTATTTTAAAGGGCTTGCAGATGATTTACCTCTTGATAAATGGCTACAAAATCATATTTGGCCAATGGAAGCAAAATTCCTTTCTGAAGAATTTGTCTATAATGCTTCTATGCATGGAATTTCTGAACTTCTTAAAAATGGGGTTACTTGCTTTAATGATATGTATTTTTGGGGAAATAAAACTGCCGAAGCTGCAATAAAATTAGGAAGTAGAGCTGTAATTGGAGAAGGAGTTTTAGATTTTCCGGTTGCTAATTATACAAATCCACAACAAATGATAGATTTTGCTATACAACAAAATTCAAATTTCTCAAATTTTGACTTAATAGATTTCGCTATTGCTCCACATTCTATTTACACATGTTCCATCGACACTTTGAAAAACGCTCTTGAATCTGCTCGAAAAAATGAAATGCTTCTTCATATTCATGTTTCAGAAACCAATAAGGAAGTTTCTGATTGCTTAAAAAAATATGGGAAAAGACCTGTAGAACTTTTAAGTAATATTGGATTTCTTGGAAAAGATATTAATCTTGCTCATTCCATTTGGATAGATGATAATGAACAAAAATTAATTGCGGAAACGAATACAAATATCACTCCATGTACAGAATCAAATCTAAAATTAGCATCCGGTTTTACTCCATTAAAAGGAATCCTGGAAAAGAATATTAATGTTTCACTTGGAACGGATGGAGTTTCATCGAATAATGATTTGAGTATTCTGAGTGAAATGGATTTTACAGCAAAAGTATACAAAGCAATTAACTTAGATCCAACTTTTCTCCCAGCTCAAGAGGTCGTAAAAATGGTAACAATAAACGCAGCCAAAACCCTTAATAAAGAGAATCAAATCGGTTCCTTAGAAAAAGGAAAAAAAGCTGACATTATAATTATTAACAACAATACAATTGAAGCATTACCAATGTATAATGTCTATTCTCATTTGGTTTATAATCTTAATGGTAATGCAGTAGATGATGTAATTATTAATGGTAAAATCGTCCTTAGAAACAAGATGCTTCAAAATATTAATGAAGAAGAATTAATTGAAAAATCAAAATTCTATTACAATCAGATTAAACAATAAAACTACATTTTTGTGAGAAATTAATGATTAATAGTTCAAAATTTATCAAGACAAAAAAAATTGTTGGCTTCAATATCGAGATGGATTTAAAAATTCCTGTTGCAAAAAACATTAACCTCAATGCAACATTGTATAGTCCGTTAGTAGAAATCCATAACCCTACAATTCTTTGTCTTACTCCATATATTTCCGATACTTATCACGAACGGGCTAAATATTTTGCTCAGAACAAATTCAATTTTTTGTTAATTGATTGCCGTGGAAGGGGTAATTCCGATGGAGAATTTATTCCAAACACTTATGAAAAAGAAGATTTTCCGAAAATATTTCAATGGATAAAAAGTCAAAAATGGTTTGATGGAAACCTTACAATGTGGGGTGGTTCATATTCCGGATTTAGTCAATGGATGGCTGTTGCAAAACAATGCAAAGAATTAAAAACAATTGTGCCAACTGCTTCAGCTTATATGGCTTATGATTTCCCAATGTATAAAAATTTGGTGTTTCCATATCTTTCTCAATGGTTATCATTAGTAAATGGCAAAACTTCCAATAAAAATCTTTTTAGCGATTCAGAATTTTGGGATAGAAATTTCAAAAATTTACATCAGAAAAATATTGCTTTTCAATCATTGGAATCAATAGTAAGTAAAGAAAACTTGCAATTTTCAAGCTGGATGCAACATCCAAAGATTGATTCTTTCTGGGAGAAAAAGAGATTATCTGAAACTGAATATAAAAATGTGAAAATTCCGATTTTAACAATTACAGGTCATTATGACGGTGATCAATTAGGTGCTTTACGATATTATAAAGAACATTTAGAGTTTGGGGAAAAGCAATTTACAAAGGAACATTATTTAATTATTGGACCTTGGGATCACGCTGGAACAAGATCTCCAAAAAGAAATATTGCCGGTATAGAATTCTCTGAAAATTCTATAATTGATATGAACAAACTCCACCTTCAATGGTATAACTGGATTATTCGTAAACAACAAAAACCAGAGATTTTAAAAGACAAAGTTGTATATTATCTTATGGGAAAAGAAGAATGGAAATCTGCACCAAATTTATCTTCAATTAGCAAGAAATCTCTTTCTTTTTATTTGAATTCAAATTCAGGAAAGGCAAATGATATTTTTAATTCAGGGTTTTTACAAACAAAATCATCTGATTCTCAACCTGATAAATATATCTATAATCCCTGCGATACAAGATTTTCCAATTTAGAATTTGATAGTAGAGACAAATATCTAACAGATCAAAAAGAAGCTTATAATTTGTTTGGAGCTGGCTTAATTTATCATTCTCCGCCATTTGAAAAAATGATTGAATTTACTGGTGAAATAAGTTTTACAGGATATTTTTCTATGAATGTTTTAGATACGGATATTTATGTTTCTCTCTCTGAAATTTTACCGGATGGAAATCAAATTTTTCTAACTTCCGATTATATTCGAGCAAGATATCGTGATTCTTTATTGAAAGAAAATCTTATTATTCCCAACAAAATTGAAAAATTCAACTTCAATAAATTTACATTTTTCTCACGATTGATTTCTAAAGGTAGCAGATTAAGATTGTTGATTAAAGCACCAAATTCTATTTATGTTCAGAAAAATTTTAATTCTGGTGAAAATGTTGTTACAGAAAATGCAAAAAATTCTAAAATAGCAGAAGTAATTCTTTATCACAATCACAAATATCCAAGTGTTTTAAAATTACCAATTGTTGAAGAATATAATTAGTGTCTGAGCGAAAAGAGATAAGCTGCTGATTTACGCAGAGTTACACGGATTTCACGGAAAGGCACGGATAAAAATTAAAGAAATATTTTCAGGACACTTGACCTCAAAGTTCTCTTTTTTCCTCTGCGTTGTTTCCTTTGGGCTTTGCGGGGGAAAAAGCCTTTCTCACATTCTGGACTTCCTATTCGTTGAGGAAGTCCAGTCTGCTTAGTCTCTTAAAAATAGACAATTACAAAGACGTTATAGAACTTATTTTAAAAGGATAATTTTACGGGTTGCTGTAAAACTTCCATTTTTAACTTGATAAAAATATATTCCATTTCCAACATTTTTACCCTCAGAATTTTTACCATTCCACGTAACTTGATGTTGAATTCCAGATTTTTTATAATCGTCCAATAAAGATGCAATTTTCTGACCTCTCAAATTATAAACATCAATAGTTGTTTTTCCACTTTGGGGAATATTATAAGAAATTGTTGTCAAAGGATTAAAAGGATTTGGAAAATTTGATGTTTGAATATTTCTCTGTGATTCTATAAAATTATCATCATTTCCATAAACAACACCACCAATAGAAAAATCATCTAACATAAAAATAAAAGCATCATGTGAAATACATTGAACACAAATATAGATTGTTTGTCCTACGTAATCACTTAAAGAAAATTCATATTTCGTCCAAGAAACCGGAGCTTCTAAATAATCACCAGGTGAAATAATATCAAAATCAGTAGGTTCTGGAATAGCACTTAATGATGTTGATACTCCGACAATAAATCTTTCCAAACCATATTGACTTGTTTGAGAACGAGCTCGAAAACTAAGAGTAGTTTCTTCTTCAATATTAATTGCCGGTGAAATTAAAAGATCATTATTTGGTGGATTTTGTGAAGCAAAACAAGCTGCAAATTTCTCACCATGATATGGATCTGCTCCGTTCATTGCCGGTGTTGTTGCCGAAGGATTAAAAACAATAAAAGACATAGGTTCTTCTTCATGTAAAAAATCAACATTATTGATTCCCCAAGTTGCTGAACTATCAATATCAACAAGAGTCCAATCACCAAATTCTAATGAGAAATCATCATATTCTTCAAAACTATCAAAGAAATAATTTGATAAAGGAGTCATCAATACAGGGTCTGTTGGCTCAGATTCTCCTTCGGAAAAGAGAGCTGTCACTTTATATTCATAAATTGAGCCATTTTCAACTGATAAATCCACATAAGATAATTCGATCAATGGTTCATCATTGATAACCGCATTATTTCGATAGACATTGTAACCAATAAAATCTCTATCTGGTGTAGAATCACAAAATTGTCCAAGACTACTTCTTGTAATATTTTTCTCTAATTTTGGAGAATCTAAACCTTTTATAGGATCAATCGCAGAAACTTTGAAGGCTCTACTTTCTGGAATATCTACCCATAAATCAATCAAAAAATCACCTTGAGCTGAATCATTAATACTGTAATCAGAAATATTAATAATGTAAGAAGGAGACGAAAGTGCGGCATCAAAATCAATTACAGGATAAGCATCAGCACTTGTATTGGAAAGAGGTTCTATGAAAATCCCGATTTGTTGTACATCAGGAAAATCATCAAGTGAAATATTCAAAGGAATGTCGTTTTCCCAATTGTCATTTACAGTGGTTTCAAGTTCATCAATAACTACCATTACTTCATGAGCTGTATTTGTCCAATTAACAATATGAATTTTATACGAATGAGGACCATTAATCCCATACGAAGAATGTCTAAAATCAATTTTTTCCAACGAATTTGCATTCAAATCTGAAATATCAAAAACAGTTCCATAACCTTTAGAAAATTGTTGAATATAAGCATCATTTTGAATTCCATCGTGATAACTTATCTCCATTAAGCCACCAATAATTGGTGGATCCCAATTAAGAATTACGTGAGAATCCCCTGCTTCTCCCACAAGATTATTTGGTGATGCAATCGCAAATATTTGTATTGAAATCAACATCACAGCAAGTGTAAATGTTACTTTTTTCATTTTAACCTCCATTTTATTTGTTTAAATAACCTATTAATAAATTCAAAGTGTTTTCCAAACCTTCTTTGTGCGTTCTTTCATATCCGTGTGAAGCAAAAACTCCAGGTCCGATTAATCCATGTTTGATGTCATAACCAGCATTTATGGAAGCTCCAGCATCTGATCCGTAATAAGGATAAATGTCAACAGCAAAATTAAGTTTTTCTTTTTCGGCAATATCAATCAATTCAGAAGTAACTTCATAATCGTAAGGACCGTTTGAGTCTTTTGCACAAATAGAAACCGTAAATTCATCTGTGGTTAAATCATCGCCAACAGCTCCCATATCAACAGAAATCATTTCTACAATTCCTTCAGGTAAGCCAGCTGATCCACCATGACCAACTTCTTCGTAAGTTGTAAAAACCAAATAAACTTTCCTTTTCAATTCAATAACTTTATCTTTTACCAATTCAGCAAATGTAAGTAAAATTCCAGCACTTGCTTTATCATCAAGATGCCTGCTTTTAATAAATCCATTTTCAGTTACAATTGTTCTGGCATCAAAAGAAATAAAATCTCCGGCACGAATATTTAGCTTCTTAAGATCATCTATTGAATTGACTTTTTCATCTACCACCACCTCAATTGTGGAATCATTACGTTTCGCTGTTCCTGCTTCTCTATTTACATGTACAGCTGGATTAATCAGCTGAAAAGTCCCCGAATATTCTTTACCTTTTCGAGTATGAATAATACAATTTTCTGCTTCAATAAAGGCTTCAGGAAATCCGCCAATCTTTGTGATTCTTAATCTTCCATTACTTTTTAACGCTCTAACCATCGCCCCAAGAGTATCAACATGAGCTGCGAGAACAAGAGGTTTTCCTTCTCCTCCAAGTTCAACAACAACAGAATGTTTATTTGTCTGATATGGGCTAAATCCCATTTCTAATAGTTGATCCAATAAATATGCTTCTGCTTTTCTTGTAAATCCAGATGGACTTGGAATATGACATAATGTCTCAATTTTATCAATTGCGGAATTGATGTATTCTTTTCCAATTTTCATTTATTTACTCCTTATTTTTTTATTTTTGAAATCATTGTTTAATGAAAACTAACATTCTTACTTTCTTTTTAAGTCTCTCCCCACTCAATAAATCTAAATAAAATGTTCAAAAAGAGATAGATATTCATTTGCACATTTCTCAATGTTATAATTCTCAAAAACAAAGTTTCTACAATTATCAGAAAAACTTAAAGAGATTTGCGGATTCTCTATTATCCGATTTAGAATGTTCACTATTTGAGATTTTTCATTAATTTCTACTCGAAAACCGGTAATTTCATTTTTCACAAAATCTCGGACTCCAGGAGAATTTGAAGCGATAATTGGTAAACCAAGCGAATATGCTTCTAATCCGGAATTAGACAATCCTTCAATTTCAGAGAGTAAAAATAAAAAGTGAGCACTCTTCATTTCTCTTAAAACTTCATCTTTCTCCAACCAACCAAGAAAAATTATTTTTTCTTCCAAATTATGAGTATTAACAAGGTTTTCTAAATGATCTTTTAAAATACCATCTCCAACTATTTTAAAGATATAATCACCATGAACTTCTCTTAAACAATTGATAATAAATTCCAAATTCTTCTGTAGAGTTAATCGACCAACAAAAAGAAATGTGGTTTTTAAATTATTTATTCTCTTAAAATTTTTTATCTTAATTCCATTGTTGATATTTAGTATTTTATGGCTTAATTTAGGAAAATCTCTCTTTGCCAATTCTTGAAGATCTTGACTAACAGCGACCATTTTTTCAGAATTATTGCCAATAATACTATCAATTATTTTCAATATTTTTGGTGTTTTAAATTCTTTTGGTACAAAAGAAGGAACATCTCCACCTCGAAGAGATACAACGTAAGGAATATGAAAAATCATCTTCTGAAAAAATGCCAATATTGAAGTTGGTAATAAAAAAAATGAAAAAACAATATTTGGTTTCCATCTCCAACAACTCCACATAATTGGGAAAAATGCCATTTTCAGATACAAAAACATTTGAAAAATATTACTTCTATCCTTACTTTTTCTTAATACTGGTACTCGATAAATCTCAAGATCTCCTTGAATTTCATAAAAAGGAAGTCCATTAAAATGAGATGTAATTATTCTAACTTGATGACCTTTCTGTATAAATTCCTCAGAGAGTAATTTTGTTTGATTTCCGGCACCACCACCAATAGGAGGATATTCATAGATTAAAATTAGTATTTTCATTATATCTTAATCAGTTTACTTTTTGTACAACAATATTTAATTGTCTTGTTCGTAATGATTTCAAGCTATGATTTCTAAACTCTGGAGCTATCTCTTCATATATGGAATCATCAATAAATTCAAATTCAT
>JAOZMQ010000065.1:7933-10787 GCA_029934195.1 Candidatus Cloacimonadota bacterium
TATCAAAAGGATTGCAAAATTTATCCGTCCCAAAATATTTATTCACGCCTGAAAGAAGCCATAAAAAACCGGTCAACAGTGAAAATTTTCCTGAACCAATTTCTAAAACATTTGAATTTTTAACTTTTACACCAAATTGATTCATTATACTTTTATTAGATTTATATGATCTATAACATTTAATTGAGGAATCATTTGTGTTCCCTAAATCATTTTTTATCATTGAAAATAAATACTCTTTCTCTTTCAAATCTAATTTGCTGAAATTTTCCAAAAACTGGCTAAATTTCTTGTGATAAGAATCAATCATCTTTTCTTCCTTTTTTAAATAGAAATTCATTGTTGCGAAGTCCATTATTATTAATAAGATTTATCAGTATAAAATTCCTTTTTTTCAGAAACTTAAAAATTCTACTCACAGAAGCATATTCATAAGGATAACCACCGAGCCAATCTTTAATATCTATTTTCCAAGACATTCCTCGAAAATCTTTACTGTGATTTTTTATCATTGTGTAAGGATTTTTCAATTTTAAAATATATGATAAAATTTGAACAAAAGCGACAATATTTGTGATAATTGTTTGAGTTTTATCAGATTTATGAACAAACCATTTTTTGAATTTTAACCAAAAAAGTGAAGAGCCCGGTCGCCCATCAGGGTGAAAACATAATCCATCCGCTTTATTATAAATGGCAAGATAGAACAATCCATCAATACCTGTTAACTTCGATACATTATCTATTGCTTTCCACATATTTCCGGTATGATGCAAAACCCCCCAAGAATATACAATATCAAATGTTCCAAGTGATTGAATGAAAGATTGGTCTAATGCATCTCCCGTAACAACTTCCCATATATTGGGATTACCTTCTCTTTTCTTCAAAATTTGACAACATGCAACAGAATCTTCGTCAACATCAAGGCTAACAATTTTCGTTGCTCCAAGTTTAAATGCTGCAAGAGAAAAAAGTCCACTTCCGCAACCGATATCTATAAAAGTTTTCCCTTTGAAATCAGTTAATCCAGTAAAATTTACTAATGAAGTTTTTGCCTTTTCTAATCTATCATTATTTAGATATTTTTTGATGTAGTTATTCCAATTTTTACCAAATTTAAATTTATCCATTTTAGTTTCTCCATTGCTTTAAATACATTAGTCGTTGTTAAGAAATTTACATTCCCCAAATTTTCATCTTTAAACCGTCATATTCACCGGAATCAAGAAATACTTTTTCTCTCCAATCCATTTTTTCATCTCTATCGAAAATGAGAATATGACTTTCGGTAGCATTACTTTTTTTTGCATACTCTGCAGTTTGAATCAATGCTTTTTTCTTTATGGAATCGTAATTATCTTTTTTCCGCATTACTTTCAGCTCAATTACAATTCTTTGTTCTTTGTCTTTACTTTTCCATTTTAACATCAAATCTGTGCGACCTCTTCCAAGTGCATATTCTCTAAAAATTGTGCCTTTACTATTTGCAACTCTTTGTAAATATGCTTGAAAAACAAGATGCGGAGCAGCTTCTTCATAACCGGCAATGTGACTTGCCCAAATATCAGAATTTTCTCTCCAAAATTGTTGAAACATTGAAAAAAGAATTTTTGTATCTATTAAACTGTCTTCTCCAATCCAATCAGGTGCAAATCTCATAAGAAAATCTGTTTGTCGAGTTTCAGTAAGTTCTCGTGGAATAATTTCTTTATAAATCGCATTTGAAATCACCAAGCCTCTATCAGTTAATCGTACAAGCCCTAAATCAATGCAATATTGTTCATCATCTTTATTGGATCTGGCATCTCGATTTAATATCATCGGTAAAATAACTCTTCGGACTCTATCTTCATCAAGCTTGTCTGACAGCTGATCTAAATGAGTTGCTCGTGAAATCACCAATCTATCTTTGGCAATCTCAATCATATCTTTTGTTATGATAATTCTTCTATCTCTGTTTTCTTTCATATTAAAAGTAACTTCATAAGCAAGAGCATTTACTAACCAAGGTTGACCATTTGTATAATTCCAAATTAGCTCAAAACAATTTTCTTCAAATTTTTGACCTGTTTCTTTTGTATGTTCATTGTAAAGATTTACAATATCTTCTTTTGTAAAATTCCCTAATCTCAAGGATTCAGCTTTTATATTGAAAGCACTTCCTCCGGTGATAATATCATCATTACTTTTATGAATCCTATAATCCTTAATATCTCTTACTCCACAAAGAATTATTGACTGTGGAAAATTTTCCGGTCTTTTGTCATATCCGGCTCGTATCTGTCTTAAAACTGAAACCAAAGTATCACCAATAAGAGCATCTATCTCATCTATTAATACAATAACCGGTTTGGCTGAAATATTACATAGAAATTCTATAAATTCATTTAGCAATGAGCCTGTAGTAGTATTTCGATTTAGTTCTTCAAATTTTTCAATAATAGCCTTCTCTGAAAAAATCTTTTGCGATCTGTTTTTTAATTCTCTTAAAATATCTTTAATTCCACTTTCAACATTATTCCTTGCCATCTGTCCCACTTCAAAATTTGCATAAATAACATTAAAATTACCTGAATCATTCAAATATTTTTGTAGAGCAAGTAAAGAGCTTGTTTTACCTGTCTGTCGTGGAGCGTGTAGAATGAAGTATTTTTCTTGCTCTATCAACATCAGAATTTCTTCTAAATCCCATCGTGTTAGAGGGTTTACTTTGTAGTAAAAATCTTTGTTAACTGGTCCTGCTGTATTAAAATACTTCATATAAATTCTCCTTTTCAAAAAACTAACTCTAAAGAATTACATTCCCCAAATTTTCATCTTTAAACCGTCATATTCACCGGAATCAAGAAAT
>JAOZMQ010000439.1 GCA_029934195.1 Candidatus Cloacimonadota bacterium
GAATTGCCCCTTTGGGGCAAATGCTAATTTCAGACTTTTGCAATTACCTCTAAAGACAACCGATTTGTTTTTTGTATCTAAATATTTGAAAGAAAATAAAAATAATTACCTCAACTTATAAGGAGAATAAAAAATGGAGGTTCAGGAAATTTTAGAATGTTTGACAATGGATTGCAACAAATATCAACGTAAAACTGTTGACGAAGCAATAAAACATCGCAAAGAAATAATTCCTTCATTAATTGGAATTCTTAAAGATGTTTTAGAAAATCCAAACAAATTTATAGATGACCAAACCCTTATTGGATATGATTACGCACTAATATTATTAGGCCATTTCAAGGAAAAAAGTGCACATGAACTAATCTTGAAATTATTCAGTTTGCCTGATGATATGCCGCATAGATTATATGGAGCTATTGTAACAGAAAATCTGCCTGTTTTATTGCTTAACACATGTGATGGAAATTTTGATGGCATCAAAAAATTAGTTTTAAATGAAGAAGCTGATGAATACTGTCGGTCGTCTGCATTAAGAGCAATAGCTTACGGTGTAGCGAATGACACAATTTCTCGTGAAGAAGTACTGAAATTTTACAAAAATATTTTGGAAAACAGAAAACCCGAACAGCCTAATATTCTTTTTAATTCGTTAGCCGTCTGTGCTTGTGATCTTTATCCTGAAGAGTTGATAGAACTTTTAAAGATATGTTATGAGGAAGGATATATTATGCCCTTATATATCCGGTTTGAATCAATTGAAAAAGCCTTAAAAGAAGGTAAAGAAAAATGTCTGAAAAAACTTAAAAATAATTTAGAATTTGATTCGCCGGAAGATATTCATAAAGCAATATCGTGGCGGGAATGTTTCAGCGATAGCGAAATCGAAGATGACAAGTATAAAGAATCAAAAATAGATATTTCTCCATTTTTTCCTACAACTTCTAATAAGTCAGCTGACTCAAAAAAGAAGAAAAACAAAAGAAAAATGAGTAAAGCATCCAAAAGAAAAAACCGGAAAAAGAAATAGTATTTATTTACAAACTTACGTAACATTATAAATTAAGCAGGCTGGCAGCCTGTCCTACATTTAATTATCATGAAAAAAATTTTGTTTATAGCAGGAGAACCTTCTGGCGATCAACACGCTGCACCGCTTGTTAGTGCCATGAAAAAGCGATTTCCTAAACTTGACGCTTTTGGCGTTGGCGGACCTCAAATGGAAAAAGCAGGGCTGCGTCTCATTCATAATATCACCGAACTTTCAGTCATAGGAATTATAGAACCAATAAAAAATCTTCCGCGACTTTTTAAAATTCGAAACGATCTCTTAAAACATATAGAAATCGAAAAACCTGATGCAATAGTTTTTATAGATTATCCCGGATTCAACATTCGGCTTGCTAAAAAAACTAAAAAATTATTTCCTGAAATTCCGGTGATTTATTTTGTCAGTCCGCAAATTTGGGCGTGGGGACACAGAAGAATTCATGCAATTCGCAGAGTTGTTGACCTAATGCTCGTTTTCTTTCCTTTTGAGGTTGATGTTTATAACAAAGGCGGAAAATGGGTTGTCGAAAATGATACTATTTCTATCAAAAAACACAATTTTTTCAAAAAATCCAATATGGTTGTCAAATGTGTTGGTCATCCTCTAACTGCGAAACTCAAAAATTTTACGCCGGATAATTCTTTTCTTGAAAAAATTAATATTCCAAAAGAAAAACGAATAATAGGAATTTTGCCGGGAAGCCGGGATAATGAAATAAAAAAAATTCTGCCGGTTATGCTTCAGAGCGCAGAAAAACTTCGTAAAAAATTTGATGATTTATTTTTTATAATTTCTTGTGCAAGACCTGGGTTAAAAAATTTAATATCAGAAAAAATAAAAGAGGCAGGAATAACTGATTTCGATAAATTTTACAGAGTAGTTCCTGAATCTATGTACGATATTGCTTATAACTCGGAACTTATTATTGTAACATCAGGCACAGCAGCATTAGAAACAGCATTAATGCACAAACCTGTTCTTGTACTTTACAAAACAAATCCTATAACTTTTTTTATTGGCCGTGCTCTTTTTTCTATTCCGTTTATTAATCTCGCAAACATAATTGCCGGGAAAAGAATTGTCCCAGAATTTATTCAGCATCAGATGACACCAGAGCGAATCGTTCCAGTTGCAGAAAAATATTTAACTGACAAGGATTTTTACAGCAAAACTGTAGAAGAAATTAAAAAGGTGCATGACCTAATTGGCCATGGGAATACAGGTGAACTTGCTGCTAAAGAAATTTGTAAATTTATGGAAACCTAAACTATGAAACCACTAATAATTTTTTATTCGTTTGAAGGCAACACAAAACTTATCGCTGAAAAAATTTCTCAAACAATTGGCGCAGAAGTTTTGGAGTTAAAACCTAAAAAAGAAATAAAAACCAAAGGTTTTATGAAATATTTCTGGGGTGGAAAACAGGTTTTAACAAAAGTAAAACCTGAGTTATTACCTTTTGATGTTAATTTTGATGACTACGATTTCCTTTTTATTGGTACGCCTGTTTGGGCAGGAAGTTATGCACCTGCGTTAAACTCTTTTTTTGCAGATCATAAATTTTCAAATAAAAAAATAGCTTTATTTTGTTGTCATGGAGGCGGCAAAGGAAAAGTTTTTGATAAGATGAAAACAGTTCTTGAAGGAAACGAAATAATCAGCGAAATAGATTTTCATGACCCTAAGAAAAAGAACACAGAAGCTCAACTTCAAAAAGCAGAAGACTGGGCAAAAGAAATGAATGATTATCAAAAAAGCCTTCTGTAACTTTCTTCAGAATTAGTTTTATCCTTTTTTTCTGACCAGCATGTTTTGGATAGCGAAGGAAATTTTCTGTCCA
>JAOZMQ010000440.1 GCA_029934195.1 Candidatus Cloacimonadota bacterium
GAGTAGCGACAAAAAAAAGAAAATTTAGAAAAAGTTAGTTTTCGTTCAAGTACTATTTATACCATTACAAAAAGATCAATAGAGACAATATGAAAGATATTGTTTCCTAAATTTCTAAAAGCTCCGTATTTGCATCTTGAGAGGCAACAAGCAATTTTAGATTATGTCCGGCTTTTTGGAGAAATTTTGCCATTAAATTTTTTGCGAGAATAGGATCATTATTTTCATCGCTAAGATGTGCAAGAACAAGATTTTTTAAACCAGGGTGGAGAACTTTTCGAATTATATTTACAGCATCTTCATTTGATAAATGGCCTTCTCTACCTCGAATACGCTGTTTTAATTCCCAAGGATACGGACCATTCATCAGCATTTTAAAATCATGATTACTTTCAAGAATAATTGTAGTTGAACCCATTAATCGAGTTATCAAAAGATTTGACGGAAAGCCAACATCTGTAACAATTGCCAGTTTTCTTTCTGAATCTCCAGTCTTTTTAAAAATAAAATTGCAACTATCAACAGCATCGTGTGATGATGCAAAAGGCTGTATTTCAATATCTTTTATAGTAAAATTTTCACCGGGGTTAAAAAAAATAGCTCCGAGAGGTAATTTTCCAATTTTTTTTACACAATAGTTATACGTTGGTTCTGTAATGTATAATGGAATTTGTAGTTTTCGACAAATAATTCCGGCTCCTTTGATATGGTCGGAGTGTTCATGACTCACAATTACTGCATCGAGTTTTTCCCCTGATAATGATAGATTTTCAATTGCAGCAAAGATTTTTTTCCCACTTAATCCTGCATCAAGTAGGATTTTTGTTTTCAGTGTTTTTATTAGTATCGAGTTACCTTTACTACCACTCGCTAAAACAGATGTTTGAAACATTTACAATAACTCCGAAATTATTTCCCTTTATAGAAATATCTATTATTTAATTTATCATATTCAGACCACTCGGATTCAGATTTCTCAGAAGCTTCAAGAATTTGTTTCACACCGACAGTTTGAGCGTCTAAATTATCAGCAAAATGTAACACAATTGCTTCAATTGTTTGTGGTAAACGAGCAGCTGCTTTTTCATATTCTCCGTGATGAGATAAGATAAGATGGCGTAATTTCATCAAAATTTCTTCTGAAAAATCATCAATTGTTTTTGCTTTTTCGCTTACCATTTGATCACCGATACAAATATGACCAAGTAATCTTCCGGGGCTTGTAAATTCAATAACAGGAGCAGTTCCATATTCATAAACTTTTCCAATATCATGAAGAATTGCACCGGCAATCAGTAAGTCTTTATCAACCGGATACATAATTGAAGAAAATTCACAAATTTTTGCAACTGATACTGTATGTTCAATTAATCCTCCGACATAATTATGATGCCAAGATTTGGCAGCTGGAGCTTTTGCAAAACGGGTAAAAAATTCTTTATCATCAAAAAAACTGAGTAATAACTCTTTAATTTGTTTGTTTGAAATATTATCGATAAAAGAAAAAAGTTGTTCAGAAAGTTCATTGATATCTTTTGAAGTAGTTGAAACAAAGTCACTAAGATCATATTCTGCATCTGATGCTGTTCTTATTTTATTGATGGTCAGTTGATATTGTCCTTTATAATTGATGACAATTCCTTTTATTTTTACGACATCGCCTTCTTTAAACATTTCAGAAAGTTGCTTTGCATTATTCCAGATATTACCGGAAATACTTCCTTTTTTGTCAGAGAGTTTTAATCTTACATAAAAATTTTTTCCTTCTCGAAGTTCTTTTTGGCTAACGAGAAAATATGTAATTATTTCTTTATTCAAGTAATTACTAATATCATCGATAAAAATTTTTGAAGTGTTTTCCATTTTAGTTTCCTTGTTTTTATTAGATTTTCAGTTTTATATTACATAAATATTATTTGTATAAATCCATCCTCGTCCCAATTTTGATATTTCCAATCGATAATTTCCTTTTTTATTTATATCAAAGAATCCTTTTTCATCTGTTTTATTTTCAATCAATTTCCCATCACAAAATAACTTTATTTTTGCAATAGAAGGTAAGCGAAAATAGTATCTTAGTTTATCCTTAAAATTCACTGATTCACCAAAAATTGTTCCATTTCCATTCGAGTCTGCGATTCCTGCATAAAAACCGTAAGGCTGTCCAACTTTATAATTTATGATATAAGAATTTCCGTTTTTCAGAGCATTTAAAATTGTATTCTGATTAATATCTTTATCTGAATTAATTAGAATATTTGTCCTGATAGATCCCATTAATTGTCGGAATTTTAGAACGGTTAAATTAAATTTATAGAATTTTATTTTGTGTTCATGGCAGTCCAAGCTTCCAATAGCAGAGGCTTTTTGTCCGTTTGTATTCATTTCATCCCACATCTGTAAATTTTTATTCAATGGTTTTCTAATGGCAATATTAGGAAAAAGAATCATCAATAATCCATTGATATGAGGATTTAAAATTCCTAACCAACTTGATAAAAAATTCCAAATCTCAATTCCATTTACAAACGGAAGCATCTCTTGAGAATTCCAAGTATATTTTCTATATTTTTTTGAAGAACGAATTTCATTAGGGTGAGCGATAAAAGTGATAGCCTTTTCGTTGGAATACTTTTTTACATATTCATCAGCTTTTTTGTTTTTAATAATCTCATCAGAATCATAAACTAATAAATGATTATTAAGTTCAGGATCATTAATTTCTGAGCCAACAACGATATGGAGATCTTTTTCTCTTACAACTGCTGAATCTGTTCTTGCCTGATTAGAGAAATGGTCATTTATAGTTATGAAATCAACACTGAATTTCTTAGCAATTCTAATAATTTTTTTAAGGGAGACATTTCCATCATAAGAATATTTACTG
>JAOZMQ010000441.1 GCA_029934195.1 Candidatus Cloacimonadota bacterium
TACACAATGTAGGTCGAGGCGGCGGTGTCTCCGCCGCGGCCAGTCCAGTTGGTGTGGAAGAATTCGCCGCGCGGTTTATCGACCCGCTCGTAGGTGTGTGCGCCAAAGTAGTCGCGCTGCGCCTGAAGCAGGTTGGCAGGAAGCCGCTCGGAGCGATAACCGTCGAAATAGGCCAGCGCCGCGCCGATGGCGGGCATCGGGATGCCGAGTTCGATCGCCGTTTTGGCGACGCGCCGCCATGCGGCCTGCGCAGTCTGAACCACGTCGCTGAAGAAGGGATCGAGCAGCAGATTGCTCAACTCTGGGTTGCTGTCGAAAGCCTCTTTAATTTTGCCGAGGAAGGCGGAGCGAATGATACAGCCACCGCGCCACATCAGGGCAATCCCGCCGTAATTAAGGTCCCATCCGTACGATCCGGCGGCGGCACGCATGAGCTGATAGCCCTGCGCGTAGCTGACAAGTTTGGAGGCGTAGAGTGCCTGACGCAAATCGTCAATCAACGCATCGCGGTCGCCTTCAAATTTCGCGGACGGGCCGCTCAGCGTTCTGCTGGCGGTGACACGTTCGTCTTTAATGGCGGAGAGACAACGAGCGAAAACGGCTTCGCCGATCAGGGTGAGCGGCTGGCCTTCGTCGAGCGCGGCAATTGCAGTCCACTTACCGGTTCCTTTTTGCCCAGCCGTGTCGAGGATGAGATCGACAACCTCGTTGCCCTCTTCATCGCGATAGCCGAGGATGTCGCGTGTAATTTCGATCAGGTAGCTATCGAGCTCGCCTTTGTTCCAGTCGGTGAAAACCTTGTGCATTTCATCGTTGGAGAGGCCGAGTCCTTCTTTCATCAGCTGGTAGGCTTCGCAGATCATCTGCATGTCGCCGTACTCAATGCCGTTGTGAACCATTTTCACAAAGTGACCCGCCCCATCCTGCCCGACCCACTCGCAACAGGGTTCACCCGCATCGGTGTGAGCGGAAATTTTCTGGAAGATCGGCTTCACAGCCTCCCATGCGGCGGGCGAGCCGCCGGGCATAATGGACGGGCCGAGCAATGCGCCTTCTTCGCCACCGGAAACCCCAGTGCCGATATAAAGCAACCCAGACTCTTCCACCTTTTTGGTGCGACGGATAGTGTCCGGGAAATGGCTGTTGCCGCCGTCGATGATAATATCGCCTTCGTCGAGAAGCGGCGTAACCTGATCGATGAAGGCATCGACGGCTCCGCCTGCCTTAATCATGCACATCACTTTACGCGGTGTTTCCAAGGATTGGATAAGTTCTTCAACCGTCTGGGCACCGATGATGTTTTTGCCGGCGGCGCGACCTTTAATAAAATCGTCCACCTTGCTCGTGGTTCGATTAAAACAAGCGACAGTGAAGCCTTTGCTTTCCATGTTTAAAATGAGGTTTTCCCCCATGACGGCGAGGCCGACGACGGCGATATCTGCTTTTTTCATGATTCATTCTCCTGGGTTTCCGATCCGCACCAAAGGCCGAGACCGGGTTGTGTAATTAAGTAAAAGGGTTCGCCCTCTGCATCGGTGTGCCATCCATCACTCCGACCTTCAGGCTGAAAACGTTGCAACGTTTCTTCCAAATCAGCGTATTTGAATCCGACGCTTTCGGTTTCTTCGCGGGTGAGGCCGCCGGGACAATACGTGATGGTGAACCGACCCTCGGAAGAACCATGGATCAGATGAGCGGCGGCACTTAAATTATTCTGAAGAGTCTCATCCTGTTCCATCGCCGCGCGAACAGCGGGGGTTCCGCAGTAGCCGTACTTGCGGATCAGACGATCAATTTCCGGATCTTCACCAAACGTTTCCACGCCGGGCGCGAGCACGATCAACTCACCTTCGTCAGCCATCGCCATGCGCGTGCGGTAAATGGCTTTATTGCCAAGCCAGGTGCTATGATACGCATCGGGATCGAGCCAAACAACGGCGCGTGCGAGCGAGGTCTCAAGCTCAAACACATTCACCTGCCGCGACAGGGCTGCGGCGGCCTCGAAACATTCCACGTCATCCCCGATAAAAAGTCCGCGAACCGGACAGGTGCCATCGGCGGCGGCTTCCACCACGGTCAGCACATAGACCACGGGAAGCTCGGGCGCGATTTTTTCGGCGGCATAGTTGAGCACCCGGCGCACCGGTGTGTCCGCATGGCCCATCATTTTTTCCATGCCATAGGCCGCCCCGAGAAAGTGGCTCTTATGAATGCCTTCGGAGCCCCCAGTGCCGACAAAAATGTTTTTGCTATGGTTGGCCATGCCGACCACCTCGTGTGGGACAACCTGCCCAATGGAAAGAATGAGATCGAAACCGCCCTCGACGAGAAGCCGATTAACCTGCACGGGCCAGGCGTAATCCACCGCATGATCCGACACGTCTTTCACAAACTCCGCCGGGACTTCGCCGAGCGTGACAATATCTTCGCGCCAGCGATGCGGGCGAAAAAGTTCGAGCGGAAGATCGCCAAACATCGCGCGAAGCTGTTCCGGCGTCATCGGAACGTGCGTGCCGAGCGCGGGCATAATCGCCTCAACGGAATCGCCCAGAAACTCATGCGCGAACCTCGTCAACTCGCCAGCATGAGCGTGAGCGCGCGTACCGTCGGGTGGCAGAACGAGCACCTTGCTTCGCGCCGAAATTTTTTCCAAGGCTTGGAAAAGTCCGGCACGCAGATCGGCATCGGTCAATGCGGTTTCGGGGCTACCTGTCTGAAAATAGATCACTCAAAACTCCTTCACTTTTTATATGGAATGGCGGAGTGCAGGATTGTTGAAAAAGTTTTCCCATCCCTACATCCATCCAGCATTCCTATCTTTTTACTCGTGCGTTTCCATTCCAAATGCTCCAGAGCTGATCTTCGTCAGCGGGCTGCG